>NZ_JBFAHW010000016.1:0-135909 GCF_040654355.1 Streptomyces sp. NPDC050704
CGCGGTGCTGGGGCGCAGCGCCGCGGACACGGCGGCGGGGGAAGCGGCGTCCGTACCCAGGAGGGTGGGCACGGACGTCGCGCTCGGGGCGGTGGGCCGCGCCGCGTCGCCCCGCCCGGCCGTCCGCCGTACGGCGTCGGGAGCAGGTCGCGGGCCCGGCGCCACCGGCGCGGCGGGGCGGAGCAGCGGCACCTCGGGCAGGTCCCGGGAGGCGGGGCGGGCAGCGGGTTCCCCGGCGGGCGCCCGCTCGGACCGTACGACGGTCCGCTCACGTTCCGTACGGAACTGGACCTCGCGTACCGCCGGGCGCGCCAAGTCCCCTTCCGGGGACGGGGGTTGGGCGGTGGCGGGCCACAGCGGACCGGTCGTGTCCTGCTCCGGCGTGCCGGACCGGACCGCCTCGACCCGCTCGAAGGGCCCGGCGAGTCGCGGCTGTACGCGCACCACGCCGGGGCGCGGCGCGGCGGCCGGCGCGTGCCGGGCGAGCAGCCGGTCGAAGAAGTCGGGCGCCCCGGACTCCCGGTCTTCCGCGGGGCGCCCGCCGGAGGAGTCAGACATCCGCACACAGCTCCAGGTAGTAGCGGCGCCGCAATGGGCTGAGCGCCAGGATCTCCGGCTCGCTCCAGCCGTACGCGGTGGCGAGCAGATGGACGTCGAGGAGCACGTCCCGTGCCCAGGCGTCCAGTTCGGTCCAGAGGTAGGAGGCGATGTCGAGCTCGGCGCGGGTGGCCGCGGCGCACTCGGGGCAGCTGACGTTGAGCGTGACGTCGGCGCCCGGGTCGGCCGCCTGCGCCGCCTCGGCGAGGCGGCGCTGCACGGCCTCGGGCAGTGCGTCGGGCAGCCCGTCACCGGCGGGGACGGCCGCTCCGTCGCGTACCGCCGAGACGACGCACCGGGCGAGCAGCGCCCGCCGGGCGTCCGGGTGCCGGGCCGCCGCCGTCAGGTCGGCGACGCCCGGCACCCGGAACTCGATCTCCCAGCCGTCCGCGGCGACCCGCACCACGGAGTCGGCGGGAGGACCCAGTGACCGGGCGAACTCCCCGGCGTCCAGGTCGAATTCCATGTCCGCGCCGCAGGCGGCACAGGCGAGGCGCACCTGCATGCGCTCGCCGAACAGGGCCCGGCGCAGCGCGAAGAGATCCGCCTCCCGCTCGCCCACCGGCAGCGCGGACAGTGTCTCGCCGCCGGTGTCCGGGCGGGCGACGCCGTGCAGCAGCAGGGCGCGCCCGGCAGGAGCCTGGGCGAGCCCGGCCTCCCAGGTGTCCAGAAGTGCGGTCGCCCGAGTGATCGCCATGCTTGCCCCCGTTCCGTACACGCCCCGCTGCCCCCGCAGCCCATCTGTCGTTCAACTCGCCTCGGTTCAGGCGGGATTGAGGAACGAGGGTTCCTCCGGCTCGGGCACCTCGTAGTCCCGCTCCCAGCCCTCGCACTCCAGCTTCAGCGACTGGATCGCGATCGCGTTGGCGTTGGCGTCCAGCTCGCCGAGGACCTGGTACTCGCTCGGCCAGGTCCGGTAGAGCTTGTGCGAGACGGCCACCTGACCGGCCTCGTTGAGGACCTGGATCACGATGTCCTTGCGGAAGTCGGCGAGCGAGACCTCGGAGCCGAGGCCCGCGCCGACCTGCCAGACCTTGTTGGCCCAGCGGTCGAACTCGGGGTCGTGGGTGACCCCGCGCTCCAGCGTGATGCCCTCGAACTCCGAGCGCCCCGGCGACTTGCGCGGGGAGCTGGGGTCGCCGCCGTGCCGGTGCTTGACGACCTCGGTGGTCCGCTTCAGCGGACTGATCTTGCTGATGCCCGCGACCGTACGGCCGTCCCACAGGACGAGGAACTTGAAGTTCTTGTACGGGTCGAAACGCTGGGCGTTGACAGTGAACTCAGCCATCGGATTTCCTCAAGATTCCCTTGCGCCAGATTCCCTAGAGCTCGAACTGCCCGGACGTCTGCTGGATCCTGACGATCACGAACTCGGCGGGCCTGACCGGTGCGATGCCGACCAGGACGTTGACGACGCCGTTCGCGATGTCCTCGTCCGTCGTGGTGTCGTGGTCGCACTTGACGAAGTACGCCTCGCGCGGTGTGCCGCCCTTGAAGGCGCCCTGACGGAAGAGGTTGTGCAGGTACGAGGAGGCGCCGAGGCGGATCTGCTGCCACAGGTTCTCGTTGTTGGGCTCGAACACGACCCACTGCAGCCCGCGTTGGAGGCTCTCCTCCACGTGCAGCGCGAGGCGTCGCACGGGGACGTACTTCCACTCGCTGTCGAGCGCGTCGGAGCCCTCAAGCGTGCGGGCGCCCCAGACCAGCGGGCCCACCATCGGCATGGTGCGCAGGCAGTTGACGCCGAGCGGGTTGAGCAGCCCGGTCTCGCGGTCGGTCAGGTTGACCGTGAGCGAGTGCACGCCGGTGAGCCGTGCCTCGGTGCCGGCCGGTGCCTTCCAGACGCCGCGTTCGGAGTCGGTGCGCGCGAAGACGCCGGCGACCGCGCCGGACGGCGGGAAGGAGCGCAGCCGCCCGGTGAGCGGGTCGGTCAGCTGGAGGTGCGGGAAGTACAGGCCCGCGTGGTTGCCGCGCACGGCGTCGAAGGACGCGAGTCCGGCCCGGGCCGTGTCCACGCTGACCCAAGTGCCGGGCGCGTCGACGAGGAGGAAGATCCGCCGCTCCTGGCAGAGCCGCTGGGCCGCCGAGACGACGGTGATCATGTCCTCGGTCGACTCGTACGAGGCCAGCTCGGGCAGGACGAGCAGGTTGACGTCCGCGACACCGCGCAGCGCCTGGATGCCGGTCTTGTCGGCCTCGCCGCCGATCAGGTCTCGCGGTCCCGGCGCCTCGCCGTCCTCGCCGCCCTCCAGCGGGAAGACCGGCGGGTTGACCGAGGCCTCCAGGCCCAGGTCGTTGGCGCACTCGCCGAGGAAGCGGACGACGTCCTCGGGGTCGGTGGAGCCCGCCACCACCTGGAGGCGCTTGCCGAAGGCGGTGACCTCGGCGCCCGCGAAGGCGTGCTTGCCCGGCGCGTCGGGCAACGCCCGCAGCTTGCGCTCCAGGAGCAGGGCCAGCTCGGCGACGCCGCTCGGGGCCTCGCCGTCCGAGTCGGGGTCGTACAGCGTGAACTCGCGCTCGACCTCGCCGATCTTGACGGTCAGGTCGACGGCCAGGTCGGGCAGTTCGTGCCCGAACGGCTTGGAGACCGTGCCGGACGGGTCCGGGCGGCCCTCGCCGACGGCCTCGACGCGGATGAGTCGCGATCCCGCGTTGATCACGGTCGGCGCGTGCCGGCCGTGCGAGGTGTCCATGGACAGGCCGGTGAAGCTCTCGCGGGCCTCGCCCTTGGCGTCGTACACGCGCACGTTGAAGGTGTCGCCGGGCCTGGGCGTGTCGTAGTCGACGGCGACGCGCAGTCCGTTGCCCCATACGCCGGGTTCCTTGGCGTGCACTTCGAGGACGGCGGACTCGCTGTGGCCCTCGGTGGACTCCAGGGTGACGCAGGCGGCCTTGCCGCTGCCCGCCTTGGCGACGCGGACGATCACGGCGACGGTGCCGCCGTTGCCGAAGAACTGGTGCACGGCGTAGCCGACGGCGCTCTGCGAGCTCAGGCCGCCGAAGCGGCGCTCGAACTCGGTGAAGCTCGTGACGCGCACCGGTTCGTTCAGCGGTCCGCGCCGGGTGTGTCCCACGAAGGCGGTCACCGAGGTGGTGACGGTCGAGATGGTTCGGGTGCTGCTGGGAAGTTCCTCGACGTAGACGCCGGGATACGTCGGCCTGGCAGTGTTCACCGCGCTCATCGGCATTCCCCCTCCTAATCCGTTCTCAGGCACCGGGTGAAAGGCACCAAGAGGCGGCAGAGGGAGACGTGTTGGGCGGTGCGCGCGGGTGAAGATCCGGACACGCAGCAGCGTGCCCGTCCGCGGTACCGCATCAGTTTCCCCCGTCAGTGCCCCGTACGGACGGCCGTCCGGGGTCAAGCGCACGCTTGTGACTCCTGATGCTCAAGTGCTCAATACACGTTGGGGGGTCGGGAGTTGACGGAGCAAGGCGTGTTCACGCCACCCGTGGGGGAGGTTCCATGGAGGGCACCCCGCACAGCTCGCACACGATGTACGCGTGTCGGATCAGCTGATTCACAGATTCCCCACGGGTGATGTTGCAGGAGAATGGAGGGTATGTCCCGACGCGCCGCACATCCCCGCCGCCTTCGCCCTTCCGCCCCAGGCCACAAGCCCTTCTGCCCTTGCGGTCTTGCGGAGAACTACGAACAGTGCTGTGGCCGGTTTCATCGGGGTGCGAGCGCGGCACCGACCGCAGAGGCGCTGATGCGGTCGCGGTATTGCGCCTTCGTGAAGTGCGACGAGGGGTATCTGCTGCGGACCTGGCATCCCAGGACCCGGCCGGAGCGGATCGCATTCGATCCGGGGACGCGGTGGACCGGTCTGGAGATCCTCGCCAAGGACGACGGGTCGGCCTTCCACAGCACCGGGACCGTCACGTTCCGGGCGTCCTACGCCGGGGGCTCGCTGCACGAGCGCAGCCGTTTCGAGCGGGTCGACGGGGCGTGGGTGTACATCGACGGGGACGTCAGCGAGTAGTCCCCGCACCGAATCGGCGGGCACGCTCTGTACGGCTCAACGGGCAACCCCGGTACGGCCGTTCAGGGTGCGAGTATGTCCAGCTCCTGGAGCGCGCCCACCGCGATCTCGCGGGTCAGTTCCTCGGCGCGGGCCGCGTCGCCCTCGCGTACCGCCTCCGCGACCTGGACGTGCAGGGTGACGGCGGCCGGGTCGGGGTCCTCGAACATGACCTCGTGGTGGGTGCGGCCCGCGAGGACCTCGGCGACCACGTCACCGAGGCGGGCGAACATCTCGTTGCCGGACGCGTTCAGGATGATCCGGTGGAAGGCGATGTCGTGCACGAGGTACCCCTCCAGCTTGTGGCCGCGCGAATTGGCCACCATGCCCAGGGCGCACTCGGTGAGTTCGGCGCACTGCCCGGCCGTGGCGTGCTGGGCTGCCAGGCCCGCGGCGACCGGTTCGACGGCGGACCGCAGCACGGTCAGCGAACGCAGCTGGCGCGACCGGTCGGAGCCCGCCAGACGCCACCGGATGACCTGTGGATCGTAGACATTCCACTCGTTCGCGGGACGGACGGTCACACCGACCCGGCGCCGGGACTCGACCAGGTGCATCGACTCCAGGACCCGGACCGCCTCGCGCATCACCGAGCGTGACACCTCGAAACGCTGGGCCAGCTCGTCGGTGCGCAGCACGCTGCCCGGCGGGTACTCGCCGGCCGTGATCGCCGGACCGAGGCTCTCCAGTACATGGCCGTGCAGCCCTCGCCCCGGTGTGCTCATGAGGTTCAGCCTACGAGGCAAGCGGCGGGAACAAAAAGTCAGACTTATGTGTCACAGACTCTTGAATTCATCAGACCTATGGGTTTCAGTGTCGTGACGGATACGGCACCTGACCTTCATCCGATGTCGAAGAAGACAGCGAGGCAGCAATGAGTACCCCTCACGTCGTCGTGATCATGGGCGTGGCAGGCACGGGCAAGACGACCGTCGGCCCCCTGCTCGCGAACCGTCTCGACGTTCCGTATGCCGAGGGCGACGACTTCCACCCCGCGGCCAACATCGCCAAGATGACGGCCGGGACTCCGCTGACCGACGAGGACCGCCGGCCCTGGCTCGACGCCATCGGCGCCTGGGCACACGGGCGGGCCGGACTCGGCGGGGTGGTCAGCTGCTCCGCGCTGAAGCGCGATTACCGCGACCGGCTCAGGGCAGCCGCTCCCGGTGTCGTCTTCGTCCACCTCACCGGTGACCGCAAGCTCATCGAGGACCGGATGGGGCACCGTCAGGGCCACTTCATGCCGACGGCGCTCCTGGACTCCCAGTTCGCCACCCTCCAGCCGCTCCAGGCGGACGAGGCGGGTGTCGCCGTGGACGTCTCCGGCAGCCCCGAGGAGATCACCGAGCGGGCCGTGTCCGCCCTGAGCGGCCTCCCCGCGTAACTCGAACACACCCCCC
The DNA here is from genome assembly GCF_040654355.1 of Streptomyces sp. NPDC050704. Lineage (NCBI taxonomy): Bacteria > Bacillati > Actinomycetota > Actinomycetes > Kitasatosporales > Streptomycetaceae > Streptomyces > Streptomyces sp. NPDC050704. Next base: position 6,020 of record NZ_JBFAHW010000016.1, read on the forward strand.
ACGCTTCACCTCCCCCTCCCCCTCCCTGCAAGGAAAAGCACCGTGACCAGACTCAGCGTCGAGATGCTGGCAGCGGATCCCGTCGAGCCGATCACCTCGGCGGGCCATGCGCAGCTGGGCATCGCCGTCCTGGCGGGCATCGCCGTCATCGTCCTGCTCATCACCAAGTTCAAGCTCCATGCCTTCCTCGCGCTGACCATCGGGTCACTCGCCCTCGGCGCCTTCGCCGGGGCCCCGCTCGACAAGGCCATCACCAGCTTCTCGGCCGGTCTCGGTTCGACCGTCGCCGGTGTGGGCGTCCTGATCGCGCTCGGCGCGATACTCGGCAAGCTGCTCGCGGACTCGGGCGGCGCCGACCAGATCGTCGACACGATCCTCGCGAAGGCGGGCGGCCGTGCGATGCCGTGGGCGATGGTCCTGATCGCCTCGGTGATCGGTCTGCCGCTGTTCTTCGAGGTCGGCATCGTGCTGCTGATCCCGGTCGTCCTGATGGTGGCCAAGCGCGGCAACTACTCCCTGATGCGGATCGGCATCCCGGCGCTCGCCGGTCTGTCCGTGATGCACGGGCTGATCCCGCCGCACCCCGGCCCGCTGGTCGCGATCGACGCGGTCAAGGCCAACCTCGGTGTGACCCTCGCGCTCGGCGTACTCGTCGCCATTCCGACGGTGATCATCGCGGGCCCGATCTTCTCCAGGTACGCGGCCCGCTGGGTCGACGTGCCGGCGCCGGAGAAGATGATCCCCCAGCGCGCCTCCGAGGACCTGGAGAAGCGGCCCGGCTTCGGCGTCACCATCGGCACCGTGCTGCTGCCCGTCGTCCTGATGCTCTCCAAGGCTCTGGTCGACATCATCATCGACGACCCCGAGAACATGGTGCAGCGCGTCTTCGACGTGATCGGCTCCCCGCTGATCGCGCTGCTCGCGGCCGTGCTGGTCGGCATCTTCACCCTCGGCCGGGCGGCCGGGTTCACCAAGGACCGGCTCTCCTCGACCGTCGAGAAGTCCCTCGCCCCGATCGCGGGCATCCTGCTCATCGTCGGCGCGGGCGGCGGCTTCAAGCAGACGCTGATCGACTCCGGGGTGGGCCAGATGATCCTGGACATCTCCGAGGACTGGTCGATCCCCGCACTGCTGCTCGCCTGGCTGATCGCGGTGGCGATCCGGCTCGCGACCGGTTCGGCGACCGTCGCCACCATCTCGGCGGCCGGTCTCGTCGCCCCGCTCGCGGCCGACATGTCGACCACGCACGCCTCGCTGCTCGTCCTGGCGATCGGCGCGGGCTCGCTGTTCTTCAGCCATGTGAACGACGCCGGGTTCTGGCTGGTCAAGGAGTACTTCGGCCTGAACGTCGGGCAGACGATCAAGACCTGGTCGGTCATGGAGACCATCATCTCCGTGGTCGCCGGAGGCCTGGTCCTCCTGCTGTCCCTTGTGATCTAGCCCGCTGATCCAGTTCGTAACCCAGGAGTACGGCGATGACTCACCCTCTCTTCGACATCAGCGGCCGTACGGCGCTGGTCACCGGGTCCAGCCGGGGCATCGGCCTCGCGCTGGCCCGGGGACTGGCGGAGGCCGGCTGCACCGTGGTCCTCAACGGCCGCGACCCCGACCGGCTCACCAAGGCCGCGGCGGAACTGCCGGGCGACATCCACACGGCCGCCTTCGACGTCACTGACGGTCCGTCAGTGGCCGCCGGAATAGCGGACGTCGAAGAGCGGGTGGGTCCGCTGGACATCCTCGTCAACAACGCCGGGATGCAACTGCGGGCTGCCCTGCTGGAGTTCGCCGACGCCGACTGGCACCGCATTCTCAACACCAACCTCACCAGCGCGTTTCTCGTGGGCCGGGAAGCCGCCCGGGGCATGACCGCACGCGGCCACGGCAAGATCGTCAACATCTGCTCCCTGCAGAGCGAGGTGGCCCGGCCCGGGATAGCCCCGTACGCCGCCACCAAGGGCGCGCTGAAGATGCTCACCAAGGGCATGTGCGCCGACTGGGGACCGAACGGGGTTCAGGTCAACGGGCTCGGCCCCGGTTACATCGAGACCGAGCTGACCCAACCCCTCGTCGACGACCCCGAGTTCAGCGCCTGGGTACGGCGGCGGACACCGGCCGGGCGCTGGGGGCGCACCGAGGACCTGGTCGGCGGGGTGCTGTTCCTCGCCTCCCCCGCGGCGGACTTCGTCAGCGGACAGGTGCTGTACGTCGACGGCGGCATGACCAGCGTCCTGTGAAAGGGGCTCCCCGATGCTCGGTTGCGTGATTCACGGCCAGGACGACCTGCGGGTCGACGAACTCCCGGCCCCTTCCCCCGGCCCCGGCGAGGCGCTCGTCGCCGTGCGGTACGGCGGTGTGTGCGGCTCCGACCTGCATTACTGGCGGCACGGCGGGGTCGGCGACTTCCGGCTCCGCGAGCCGATGGTCCTCGGCCACGAGGTCGTGGGGACGGTGATGTCGTACGGCGCCGGGGCCGGCGACGGTCGTCCCGCGCCGGATCTGCCTGCATCCGGTCTCCCCGCACCCGGTCTTCCCGCGCCCGGTACGGCCGTTGCCGTGCACCCGGCGACCCCGTGCGGGGTGTGTCCGGAGTGCGCGGCCGGGCGGCGGAACGTGTGCCGCGACACCCGCTACCTCGGCAGCGCGGCGCGTATGCCACACGTCCAGGGCGGGTTCGCGGCCCAAGTCGTCGTGCCGGTAGAGCAGTTGCGGGCCGTACCCGCCGGACTGCCGCTGCGGCGAGCCGCGTTGGCCGAGCCGCTGTCGGTCGCGCTGCACGCGGTGCGGCGAGCCGGTGACGTCGCCGGGAAGCATGTCCTCGTCACCGGTGCCGGGCCCATCGGCTGTCTCGTCGTCGCGGCGGCGAAGGCGGCGGGCGCGGCGCGGGTGACGGTGACGGATCTGTTGCCGCGGGCTCTGGAGTACGCGGTGGCCGCGGGCGCCGACCATGTCGTGCGCGCGGACGATCCCGCTTCTCCCGCGTGGCCCTCCGAGGTGGATACGGCCATCGAGGCGTCCGGGGTCGCCGCCGGGCTCGACACGTGTCTGCGGCTCGTGCGGCGTGGTGGGGTCGTGGTCCAGCTCGGCATGCTGCCGCCTGGGCAGAGTTCCTTCGCCGGGAACCTTGTGGTCAGCCGGGAGATCGAGCTGCGGGGTGCCTTTCGCTTCGACGGGGAGTTCGACGACGCATTGGCGCTGCTCGCTGGAGAGCCACGGTTCGACCTGTTGGTGAGCTCGGTGATTCCTCTTGGCGAGGCCGAGTCGGCGTTCGCTCTGGCTGCCGATCGCTCGGAGTCCTGCAAGGTCCTGCTGGACTTCGGAGAGGACGGCTGACGGTTCGGGGCGGTGGCGGTGGTTTGCCGGGTGCGGGTCCGTTGTGGCTGGTCGCGCAGTTCCCCGCGCCCCTACAGACAAAAGACCAGGGGCGCAGCCCCGTCTTTTAGGGGCGCGGGGAACTGCGCGGGCAACCCCCACCGGCCCGCAGTCGGGAACCGCAGAAGCTCCCCGGTGAGTCTGCCACTATGCGTACTGATCTTCGCTCGGAGGAGAGAACGACCTTGGAAAGCTTAGGAATCCCCAGGAGCCGCCGCACCGCACTCGCCCTCGGGGCCGGGGCGGCGCTGGCCGCCACCGTGACGCCGTCGGCCCGCGCGGCGACCGGGGACGACGTCACCCGGGCCCTGCGCGAACTGGAGCGGGCCCACTCCGCCCGCCTGGGCGTATACGGGCACAACACGGTCACCGGCCGCACCGTGCGGTACCGCGCGGACGAGACCTTCCCGATGTGCTCGGTGTTCAAGACGCTCGCCGCCGCTGCCGTGCTGAGGGACCTCGACCGGCACGGCGAGTTCCTGGACCTGCGGATCCGGTACACCGCGCAATACGTCGAGGACGCGGGCGGCGGCTCGATCACCGGCAAGGAGGAGAACGTCGCCAACGGCATGACCGTCGCCGAGCTCTGCCACGCCGCGGTGGCCTACAGCGACAACGGCGCCGCGAACCTGCTGCTCCGCGAGCTCGGCGGCCCGACCGCCGTCACCCGCTTCTGCCGCTCGGTCGGTGACGGGACGACCCGCCTCGACCGCTGGGAGCCCGCGCTGAACTCCGCCGAACCCTGGCGCACGACGGACCTCACCAGCCCCGGCGTCATCGGGCGGACGTACGGGAAGCTCGTCCTCGGCGACGCACTCACCCCGCGCGACCGGCGGCAGCTGACCGAGTGGCTGCTCGCCAACACCACCAGCGGGGCCCGTTTCCGCAAGGGGCTTCCCCAGGACTGGGCCCTCGGCGACAAGACGGGCACGGGCAAGTACGGCACGACCAACGACGTGGGCATCGCCTGGACACCGGACGGGGCACCCGTCGTACTGGCCGTCCTCACCACCAAGTCCGACCCCGCCGCCCCGATGGACGAACCGCTCGTCGCCGACACCGCCGCACTGCTGGCGTCGGCGCTGGCATAGGCCCGTACACGTCTCGGCTCGTACGAGCTGAGCCTCGTACGAGCCCCGTACCGCCGCCGGAGGCTATGGGCGCCAGAGCGGATGTTCGCGCTTCGCCCACTCGCGGTCGACCTCGCCCGTCCGGAGCCCGCGCCGGGACTCCGGGCGGGCCATGGCCATGCCGATGTGGCCCGCGAGGACGAGGCCGATGGTCAGGGCGAGCCAGTCGTGGACGAAGGTCGCGCTGGTGCGCCAGACCAGCGGGGCGAGGTGGGTGAACCACATCAGCAGTCCCGTGCCGAGCATGACCAGGACGGCGCCTGCGATCCAGGCCGCGTACGTCTTCTGACCGGCGTTGAACTTCCCGGCCGGCCGGGACTCGGGGCGGGCGTCGCGACGCAGCGCCGACCGCAGCCACACGCGGTCGTGCGGACCGAAACGGTTGAGCAGCCGCAGGTCCCTGCGGAAGGCACGGGAGGCCAGACCGGCCAGGACGGGAACCGGCAGCAGCAGCCCCGTCCACTCGTGCACCGTGACCACCAGCGCGCGCCGGCCCACGAGTTCGGCGAGCTGGGGCACGTAGAGGCAGGCCGCGGTCAGCACGCACAGCCCCATCAGCAGGGCCGTCGTCCGGTGCACCCAGCGCTCGGCGGGCGAGAAGCGCCGGACTCGCAGCGCACTCGCCAGGCGCTCCCCGGACTCCCCGGGCTGCACCGCACGCGGGTCCTCGGTGTCCGTCTCAGGTCGCGTCATCGTCACGTCCGTTCGAGCGGCCCACCCACGCGTCCACGTCGTAGCCGCGGTTCTCCCAGTAGCCGGGCCGCACGTCCTTCGTGACCGTGATGCCGGAGAGCCACTTCGCGGACTTGTAGAAGTACATGGGGGCGACGTAGAGGCGGACCGGGCCGCCGTGGGAGTGGTTCAGGTCCTTGTCCTGCATGCGGAGGGCGACGAGGACGTCGGCGCGGCGGGCCTGGGACAGGGTCAGGCTCTCCGTGTACTCCCCGTCGAAGCAGGTGAAACGCACCGCACCGGCCGAGGAGCGCACCCCCGCGGCGTCCAGCAGCCGGGACAGGCGCACCCCCTCGAAGGGCGTGTCGGGCACCCGCCAGCCGGTGACGCACTGGACGTCGCGCACCATCCGCGTCTGGGGCAGGGCGCGCAGGTCGGACAGGCTGTACGTGGTGGGGCGGTCGACCAGGCCGTCCACGGTGAGGCGGTAGGTGTCCTCGTTCTTGTGCGGGACGGACGAGGTGACCGAGTAGTAGCGGAAGCCGCCCCCGTTGGGCAGGAGGCCGGTCAGGCCGGTGGGGTCCTTGTCCGCGGCGCTGCCGAGGAAGGACTCCAGGCCGCGCTGGAGCGGGGGCGCGGCGGCCACGCCGAGCGCACCGAGCCCGAGCATCCCGAGGACGAGCCGCCGCCCCACCGGGGTCCCGCCCTCTTCCGGCTGGTCCGCTGCCGCTGACGGTTGATACGAGTTCACCCACTGATTCGAACACCCCTGGCCCGCGTAAGCCAGGGGCCAAGGGTGCCCGTCAGCATTCCGTAATCACTTCTTACGTGCTTCTCAGAGACAGGGGCCTCAGGCGTCGGCCTCCGCCGCCTTGTCCAGCTGGAACGCCTCGTTGCCGAGCCCGATCCTGGCATGCGTCTCGGGCTTGCGGGCGCGCAGGAACACACCCTGGAGGAGACCCAGGACGGCGGCCAGCGCGATGATGCCGGGCAGCACCCAGCTGAGCGAGGAGCCGGGGCCCGCGCCCACCAGGACGTCGAAGTCCTTGACGGTGTAGCCCGCGATCACGAGCAGCGCGACACCGGAGATCACGGAGGCCGCGAGGCGCCAGGCCTGGGCCCGCGCGGCGCCCCGGCGGGCGAAGAAGACGACGACGGAGAGCGAGGCCGTGGCCATCAGCACGATCACGCCGAGCGCCCCGACGTTGCCCATCCACGTGAACAGGTGCAGCACCGGCGCGGTCGGGTCGCCGGTCGGCTTGTCGTCGGCCACGGCGAAGGCCGCCACGACCACCACCGCGACGACCGTCTGGAGCAGCGATCCCGTGCCGGGCGCGCCGCTCGCGCCCGTGGTCCGGCCGAAGGCGGCGGGCAGCAGCCCTTCGCGGCCCATGGCGAAGGCGTACCGCGCGACGACGTTGTGGAAGCTGAGCAGCGCCGCGAACATGCCGGTCACGAACAGCACATGGAGGACGTCGGTGAACGTCCCGCCGAGCCGCGACTCGGTGAGGAAGAACATCAGTCCGGCGCTCTGCTCCTGCGAGGTGCCCACGATCTGGGAAGGACCGGCGGCGACGGTCAGCGCCCAGGAGCTGAGCGCGAAGAAGACGGCGACGAAGCCGATCGCGAGGAACATCACGCGCGGGACCAGGATGTGCGGGCGGCTGGTCTCCTCGGCGTAGACGGGAGCCTGCTCGAAGCCGAGGAAGGCGGCGATGCAGAAGCACAGCGCGGTACCGAGGCCCGCGCCCGTGAGCGTGTCCGGGTTGAAGGCGTGCAGCGACAGGCCCTCCTTGGCGGGGTCGGCGACGGCCGCGATGTCGAAGATCACGACGAGCGCGACCTCGATGAGCAGCAGCACACCGAGCACCCGCGCGTTCACGTCGATCTTCAGCCAGCCGAGTGCGCCGACGACGAGCGCGGCCACCAACGCCGGTATCCACCAGGCGAGTTCGACTTCGAGATAGGTGGCGAAGAGACCGGACACCTCGAAGCCGAAGATGCCGTAGATGCCCACCTGGAGCGCGTTGTAGGCGACCAGCGCGACCGCCGCCGCGCCCGAACCCGCGGTGCCGCCGAGGCCGCGGGAGATGTACGCGTAGAAGGCGCCCGCGTTGTGGACGTGGCGGCTCATCTCGGCGTATCCGACACTGAAGAGGACGAGCACCACGCCGAGTAGGACGAAGAGCAGCGGCTGGCCGACGATGCCCATCACCGCGAATGTAGTGGGCATGACACCCGCGACCACCATGAGCGGGGCGGTCGCCGCGAGGACGGAGAGCAGCAGGCCCCCCGTGCCGAGCCGGTCGGAGCGCAGGGCGCGATCCTGCCCCTTGAAGGTGCTGATGCCGCCGTCGGCGGTGGCCGGTCTGCTCGTACCCGGCTTACTCGATGCGCTCGGCGCACTTGAGGAATGCGAACTGCCCGTCGTCATGGCGGGGTTGTCCTTTCGGCTGTTCGGATCTCGGGGATGTCTTCAGACCGTGCCCAGCACGCTGTCGCGCGCGGCACGGAAAGCGGTGGACGGATCGCGGTCGGGGTACGACCACGGCGCCGGGGTCGCATACGGTCCGATGCGGTGGAACAGGGCGGCCGCTTCGGCGCCCCGGCCCTCACAGAACTTGGCGTGGGCAAGGAAGTTGAGGTCCACATGACTGCGCGGGTGGTCGTCGCGCTCCCACTCCAGCCACCAGTCGAAGGCGGCCTTCATGACCTGGCGCGCCCGGCGGCCCACCCAGTGCCCGGAGGCCACCGGGTCGGTGGGCTCGATACCGGCGCGGGCCAGGACCCGGTAGCGCTCGGCGTGCGCGATGACCGGGAGGATCGCCAACGGCGAGTCGGCGGGCGCCTGTTCGGCGGACCAGGTCGCGAAGTCGTAGACCTCGTGCAGCGGGTCCTGGCCGGCTTCCGGGCGGCGCTCCGCGAGCCGGGCGACCATCAGGTGGTGGGCGTGGTGGTGGTCGGCGTACCGGTGGCGCACCTCGTCGAAGAGCTGGACCACCTCCTCCTCGGCGCCGAGTACGCGCTCCAGCATCAGCAGGCCGAACCAGGGCGTGGGGTCGGCGGGCAGCAGCGCGGCCGCGGCGCGGCAGGCCTCGCGGGCCCGGGCGGGCTTGGCCTTGCCGTTCAGGGCGCGCCGCACGGTGGCGAGGGCGAGCAGGACGGAGGCGTCGCCGGACTCGGGTTCGGCGAGTTGCCAGTCGCGCACCCAGGCGAGGGTGCCGCCCTCCTCCGCGAGGACGGTCATCCGATGCCCGCGGCGGTCCCAGTCGTCACCGGTGGCGACCAGCAGGGCGCGTACGGCAGTCCACCGGCCCTGGGCCAACGCGGCCCGGGCGGCGACGAGTTCGGCGTCGTCGAGAGCGGCGTCGAAGACCTGGGCCGCGCGCTTGCGGCCGCGGCCGAGGGGAGGCGGGGGTGGTGACACCGCGGGCAACTTCCTCACACGACGCGGTTTGTGAGCGGTTTGACTCTGTCAGCGTTTGATCACGGACAGACAACCCTGAGCCAATGGTTCGCGTCAAGAGCTGACAGAATCCTTACACCCCTCAACTTTTCACCACAGGCCCGGAGTTGACACGGAGGGTGACCCTGTGAAGCACCGGAGTCGGGTGGGCATCAGCCCACGGCCTTCGCCGCCGCCCGCCCCGCCGTACGCCCGGAGAACAGGCAGCCCCCGAGGAACGTCCCCTCCAGGGACCGGTATCCGTGCACTCCGCCGCCGCCGAACCCGGCCGCCTCTCCCGCCGCGTACACCCCCGACAGCGGGTCGCCGCCCTCGGTCAGCACGCGGGACGAGAGGTCGGTCTCCAGGCCGCCGAGCGTCTTGCGGGTGAGGATGTTGAGGCGCACGGCGATGAGCGGGCCGGCCTTGGGGTCGAGGATGCGGTGCGGCGTGGCGGTACGGATCAGCTTGTCGCCGAGGTAGTTGCGGGCCCCGCGCACCGCCATCACCTGGAGGTCCTTGGTGAACGGGTTGGCGATCTCCCGGTCACGCGCGGTGATCTCGCGGCGCAGCGCGGCCTCGTCGATGAGCGGTTCCTTGGTGAGCGCGTTCATCCCGCGGACGAGTGCGCTCAGGTCCTTCTCGACGACGAAGTCGACGCCGTTGTCCATGAACGCCTTCACCGGCCCCGGCACATCGGCCCGGGCCCGCTGGAAGACGCCCTTGACGGACTTCCCGGTGAGGTCGGGATTCTGCTCCGACCCCGAGAGCGCGAACTCCTTGCCGATGATCTTCTGGTCGAGCACGAACCACGTGTAGTCGTACCCGGTCGTCATGATGTGTTCCAGCGTGCCGAGCGTGTCGAAGCCGGGGAACAGCGGGACGGGCAGCCGCTTGCCGCGGGCGTCCAGCCAGAGCGAGGACGGGCCGGGCAGGACGCGGATGCCGTGGTTCTCCCAGATCGGGTTCCAGTTCTGGATGCCCTCGGTGTAGTGCCACATGCGGTCGCGGTTGATCAGGTGCCCGCCGGCGCCCTCCGCGATGGCGAGCATCTTGCCGTCCACGTGCGCGGGCACGCCGGAGACCATCCGCTCCGGCGGGGTGCCCAGGCGCTCCGGCCAGTTGGCGCGTACGAGGTCGTGGTCGCCGCCGATGCCGCCCGACGTGACGATCACGGCCTGGGCCCGGAGTTCGAAGGCCCCGGTGACCGTGCGGCTGCTGGCCTCGCCGCGCTGGATGCCCGAGGGCTCCAGGACCTCGCCGGTCACGGTGTCGACCGTGCCCGCGCTGCGGGACAGACCGGTGACCCGGTGGCGGAACTTGAGCTGTACGAGCCCCCGGGCGACGCCTTCGCGCACGCGCCGCTCGAAGGGTGCGACCAGGCCCGGGCCCGTACCCCAGGTGATGTGGAAGCGGGGTACGGAGTTGCCGTGGCCGTTGGCGTCGTAGCCGCCGCGCTCGGCCCAGCCCACCACGGGGAACCAGCGCACCCCCTGCTGGTGCAGCCAGGGCCGCTTCTCGCCGGCCGCGAAGTCCACGTACGCCTCGGCCCACTTGCGCGGCCAGTGGTCCTCGGGGCGGTCGAAGGCCGCCGTGCCCATCCAGTCCTGGAGGGCCAGCGCGTGACTGTCCTTGATGCGCATCCGGCGCTGCTCGGGCGAGTCCACGAAGAACAGTCCGCCGAACGACCAGTGCGCCTGGCCGCCGAACGACTGCTCCGGCTCCTGGTCGAGAAGGATCACCTTGCGCCCCGCGTCGACGAGCTCCGCGGTCGCCGCGAGTCCGGCCAGACCCGCCCCGATCACGATCACATCTGCGTCGTACGCCATGAGCAGGTCCTCCTCGGCATTGTTACTGGTCGGTCAGATCCTTGGGCAACGAAGTGACCCAGTCAACTGCCGGGTCCCCGGTAGTCGGGCTACAGTCGGTCGACACCCACACCCGCACCCCGCTTGTCCCGTCCCCGTAAGTCTCGAGGTACGCCGCGTGTCGGTTCTGGTTCTCGTCCTCGCCGTCAGTGCGGCCTGCTGCCTGGGATTCGGCTTCGTCCTCCAGCAGAACGCGGCGGCGCACGCCCCGCTGGGCGACTTCCTCTCCCCCCGGCTGCTCCTCGACCTGGTGCGGGTGCCGCGCTGGCTGGGCGGCATCGGGCTCATGGTGGTGGGGATGGCACTGGGCGCGATCGCCCTGTCGAACGGCGAGATATCCCTCGTCGAACCGCTGCTCGCGACCAACCTCCTCTTCGCGCTGATGCTCTCCCGCCGCCAGACCCGGCAGCCGCTGGGGCGACAGGGGTGGGGCGGGCTGCTGCTGCTCGCGGGCGGCGTGACGGCGTTCATCGTGGCCGGCCGGCCGGAGGGCGGCGACGACATCACCGACCCGGTGCGGCACTGGCTGATCATCGGGATCATGCTCGGGCTCGCGCTGCTGCTCACCACGTACGCGAAGCGGTCGCGGCTGAGTGCGGGTCCTGTGCTGCTGGGGGTGGCGGCGGGGCTGCTGTACGGCGTGCAGGACGCTCTCACTCGCGTGAGCGGGCAGCGTTTCTCGGAGGGTGGGTGGCCGGCCCTCGTCACCGGGTGGCAGGTGTACGGGGTGGTGGTGCTCGGGATCACCGGGCTGCTGCTGGTGCAGAGTGCCTTCGAGACGGCGCCGCTGCGGATGTCGCTGCCCGCGCTCACCGCGGCGCAGCCGCTGGCCGGGATCGCCTGTGGGGTGGGGTTCCTCGGGGACCGGTTGCGGGCCGATGCGGGGGCCATGGCGTGGGAGGCGGCCGGGCTGGCCGGGATCGTGGTGGGGGTTGTGCTGCTTGGGCTGCACCCTGCTATGCCGAGTGGGGTGGCTCGTACGGAACGGGTTCGGGATCTTCAGCCTCTGTGACGGGCTGGTCGACAACGGGCTGGTTTGATGGCCGTATGAGTTCTGCTGACGAGATCCTCGACATCGTCGATGAGAACGACGAGGTGGTCGGGCAGGCGCGGCGTGGGGACGCGTATGACCGGGGGTTGCGGCATCGGTGCGCGTTCATCCAGGTCAGGGATGCGGAGGGGCGGCTGTTTGTGCACCGCCGCACTGCGACCAAGCTGGTTTTCCCTTCCCTGTACGACATGTTCGTGGGTGGGGTGGTGGGGGCGGGTGAGACGTACGACGAGGCTGCTCTTCGTGAGGCGGAGGAGGAGTTGGGGGTGTCCGGGCTTCCTCGGCCCGACTTCCTGTTCAAGTTCCTGTACGACGACGGGGTCGCTGGGCGGACCTGGTGGTCGGCTGTGTACGAGGTGCGCTGTGAGGTGCCGGTGAATCCTCAGGTGGAGGAGGTCGACTGGTACGGGTTTCTGCCGGAGGCTGAGGTGGGGAGGCGGTTGGGGGTTTGGGAGTGGGTGCCTGATGGGTTGGCGGCGTATTCGCGGCTGCGGGCTTACCGGGGGTTGGGCTGAGGTTCGGTTGTTTGTCTGCGGGTTGGGTGGGGGCTGGTCGCGCAGTTCCTCGCGCCCCTGGGGAGGTGGGTGGTGGGGCCGGTGCCGCGACGGGATATCCGATCGCCGCTCTGGGATATCCAGTCATGGCACGTTGCCGCGGCGATCGGACACCCCGACACGACCCCTCACGCCGGAGGCCGACAGCGGCCCGGTGGGAGCACCGGTCAAAACCCCGCCCGGCCGTTGTCTTTTCGTTTTTAGGGGCGCGGGGAACTGCGCACCCAGCCCCCACCGGGCCCGCACTGTGCACACCGTCCCAAGGCCCCCGTCTTTTGTCTTTTCAGGGGCGCGGGGAACTGCGCGACCAGCCACGGCCGACCCGCACCCTACAAACAACCCGACGGGGGTCTGGGGGCGGAGTCCCCAGTTTCGGGAAGGGGTGGGGTTGGGGGAAGGGAAACCCGGTCCTCGCCCGGGTTACGGGTCACGCTGAGGTGCGCTTTTGGGGGGACGCCTTCTTGGCGGTCGTCTTCTTCGCGGCGGCCGTCTTCTTACCGGCAGCTTTGGACGCGGTCTTCTTACCCGCCACCCCCACCGACTTCTTCGCCGCAGACGCCGACTTCTTGCCGGCAGCCTGCTTGGGCGCGGACCGGGACGACTTGCGGAGCGGCTTGACCTCGGCGTCACCGCCGGCCGACTCCTCGCCCCGCGCCACCCGCGCCTGCCGCACACTGTTCTCCAAGGCGGACATGAGATCGATGACCTTGCCGGCGGACCTCTCGGCGGCGGGCGCCGACGGAACCCGCTCGCCGGAGGCCTTGGCGGCGATGAGTTCCTCGACGGCCTCGCGATAGTCGTCGTGGAGATCGGCGAGATCGACCTCGCCGAGCGTGTCCATGAGGGCGTCCGCGAGATCGAGCTCCTTGTCGCGAACGGTGACGCTCGCGTCGGGAGCGACACTCCCGGCGGCACGGATCTCGTCCGGCCACAGCAGCCCGTGCATGGCGATGACGTCCTCGACGACCCGCAGCATCCCCAGCCGCTCCCGCCCCCGCAGCGCGAACTTGGCGATGGCCACCTTCTGGCTCCGCTTCAGCGCCTCCCGCAGGAGGGTGTACGGCTTGGCGGCGGGGACCCCGTTCGCCGCCAGGTAGTACGCCGTGTCCATCTGCAGCGGATCGATCCGGTCGGCCGGCACGAAGGCCACGATCTCGATCGTCTTGGCGGTCGGGATGGGCAGCTGGGCCAGATCGTCGTCCGTGATCGGGATGATCGTGCCGTCCGCGTCCTCGTACCCCTTGCCGATCTCGGCAGCCGAAATCTCGCGCTCCTCCAGCTCACACACCTTGCGGTAGCGCACCCGGCCGCCGTCCTCGGTGTGGATCTGGCGGAAGGAGATCGAGTGGTTCTCGGTGGCGTTCACCAGCTTGATCGGGATGCTGACCAGGCCGAAGGAGATGGCGCCGTTCCAGATGGATCTCACGTTCGACACCTTTCGGCCAATTTATTCTGATTACGTGGGATTCTCATCGTATGACGCCGATCACGGAGGTGGAGGGGCGAAGAATCACGCTCAGCAACCTGGAGAAGGTCATCCACCCGGCTACGGGCTTCACCAAGGGCGAGCTGCTGCACTACTACGCGACGACGGCGGAGGCCCTCCTCCCCCACCTCCGCGACCGCCCGGTCTCCTTCCTGCGCTACCCCGACGGCCCGGACGGCCAGGTCTTCTTCACGAAGAACGTGCCGCCCGGTACACCCGAGTGGGTCAGTACGACCGAGGTTCCCCGTTCGGAGGGCCCCGCCCGCATGGTCCTCATCCAGGATCTGCCGTCCCTGATGTGGTCGGCGAACCTGGTCAGCGAGTTCCACACCCCGCAGTGGCGCGCGGACGCCCCCGACGTGGCCGACCGTCTGGTCTTCGACCTGGACCCCGGCTCGCCCGCCACGATCGTCGAATGCTGCCGGGTTGCCCTATGGCTGCGTGAGCGGCTGTCCGCCGACGGTCTGAGCGCCTACGCCAAGACCTCCGGCTCCAAGGGACTCCACCTGCTTGCTCCGCTCGAACCGACGCCCTCCGTCGCGGTCACCGCCTACGCCAGGGCCCTCGCCGTGGAGGCCCAGACCGAGCTCCCCGACCTGGTCACCCACCGCATGACCCGGAGCCTTCGCCCCACGAAAGTCTTCGTAGACTTCAGCCAGAACGCTGCCCGCAAGACCACTGCGACCCCGTACACGCTCCGGGCCCGGGCCGGGCCCGCCGTTTCCGCCCCGGTGACGTGGGAGGAGGTCGAGTCCTGCATCGACCCGTCCCAACTAGCGTTCCACGCCCAGGACATCGCGCCCCGTCTCCAGCTGTACGGCGACCTGCTGAAGCCCCTGTTCAGCACCACCCGGGCCAAGCCACTGCCGTAACCTCAACCGGCCTCGCGGGGCGGGCGGGTTTCCCTTCCCCCAACCCCACCCCTTCCCGAAACTGGGGGACTCCGCCCCCAGACCCCCGTCGGGTTGTTCGTACGGTGCGGGTCGGCTGTGGCTTGTCGCGCAGTTCCCCGCGCCCCTGAAAAGACAAAGACCGGGGGCCTTGGGACGGTGTTCACACTGCGGGCCGGTGGGGGCTGGGTGCGCAGTTCCCCGCGCCCCTAAAAAGCGGCCGGGGTCTGTACCGCAAGCCCCACCCAGCCGCACTCGGCCTTCCGGCGTGAGGGGTCGTGTCGGGGTGTCCGATCGCCGCGGCAACATGCCATGACCGAATATCCCAGAGCGGCGATCGGATACCCCGTCGCGGCACCGACCCCACCACCCACACACCCAGGGGCGCGAGGAACTGCGCGACCAGCCCCCACCCAACCCGCAGACAAACACACCCTCACACCCGCAACCACGTCCGCCGGTCCCGAGCCACCGCATGCAACGCCTCGACATCCGCCGGCTTGAGCACACCCCCCGCCCCCGCAAGCCCACCCACCTCACGGTCCAACAAAATCCGCACCTCACGCAACGGCCCCGGCACAGACACATCCGCGGCCCCGTACAACACCAGCACAGGACGAACCTCAGCCGTGAGCGCATACGACGCCCGATCCGCGTCCCCCCGAACCCGGCGCAACAAGGGCCGCGGCTCCCCACGCCCCACCGTAACCATCGGATCGGCGACGACAACGCGCTGCTTACGGACGTACAGGGTATGGACGGCGAACAGACCCCCCGGCCCGATCACCAGGTGATGAACCCGGTCACCCCCGGGCAGCGACACCGAGTGCAGCGCATGCCACCCCACCCCCTCCAGCCCGTCCAACGCCTCCCCGACCGCCAGCTCAGCCTCCAGCGCCCGCCGCCGCGGATCGGGCCGCAGCCGCCGCGGCGCCCCGGGCTCGCGGTCGAGCGCGACCTGAAGCGCCTCCCCGGGCCGGTTCGGCGCGAGGTCGTCGTCGGGATGCAGAGACAGCCGCACCAGCTCCGCAGGAGTCGGCACCGGCGGCGGCCCCACCGTCACCGACCCGCTCAGGAACGGCCCGAGCACATCGAGCACATCCTCCCGCCGCTCATCGCTGAGCAGGTTGACCCGGCCGGCCTCTCTGTCGTACCAGGCGACGTTTCTGCCGTCCGTGAGACAGACGTAGAGCCGTTCCTGACCGTGCCGCCAGGTCGGCACAACGCGCAGTCCGCTCATGCACCATCACCCCACGACCATGGGAACAGGCGGGGTGCTCCAGGGGCAAGAAGCCGGTTACCTTTGGGAGCAGTTGGAGGGGGAGGCGCCGTTGCGGGCTCGCAGGAAGCAACCCGATGTGCCGGCCCCGGACAGCCCGTGGAGCGAGATCGTGCCCGGCCTGTGGATGGGCGGACACGAGTACACGGGCCGGTCGGGAGAACTGGAATTCGCCGTCGTACGTGACGAGTTCGACCTGGTCCTGACCCTGCTCCGACTACCGGGCCACGGCCCCGACGAGGGCGTGGAACACCACGTGTGGCCCATCCCCGACGGGCCGTTGGACGGCACCCAGCTGGCCGGCGTGATGCGGCTCGCGCGGACCGCGGGCGAGGCACTCGACGAGGACCGCCGGGTCCTGGTCCGCTGCTACCACGGCTACAACCGCTCGGGACTGGTCATCGCCCACACCCTGATCGGCGCGGGCCACACCGCCGACGAAGCGATCCGCCTGATCCGCTCCCGCCGCTCACCGTGGGCGCTGCACAACGAGCTCTTCGTCGAGTACCTGCAGACGGGCCTCGCCACGGCCCGGCTGCTGGAGGAGCTGGCCGAGTAGCCCGCTCCGGCCCCGCGAACAAAAAGGACTTCCGCCCGGATAACGCGAATAAGGTGTGTGGGGAGCATCGGTAACCGGCCAAACCAGCCACTCTCGGTCGCCGCCCCCACAACACCGCAGGAGCGCAGTGATCCACATCCGCCTCGCGAGCGCTGCCCGCGCCCTGCTCGCCGCGCTGACGCTGCCCCTGGCCGCCCTGGCGCTGGCGGGCTGCGGCGACCCGGGCGACCTGCGCGGCTCTGGCCCGACGGCCACCGCCGTGGGCCCGACCCGGCTGTGGCCGGAGGTCCCGCCCGCCACCTCGCCCGCCCTCGACTACGGCGAGGCGGACACCGAGACGGTCAAGGGCGTCACGGCGCCGGGCGACGACATCCGCAAGGTCGACCCGGTCGACGTGATCCGTGCGGAGATCGCCGCGCACCCGGACGAGTACACCGGCGTGAAGGCGCCCTACTGGGAGACGGCCCGGCAGATCGAGCAGTGCGGCAAGAAGGACGGGGAGGCCGGGAAGGACGAGAAGAAGACGACGGAGACGCCGGAGACGCCGGAGACGCCGGAGACGAAGGGCGAGCGGGGCAGGGCATGTCCGGTGGTGCTCCAGCCCTACTACCGCGATCTCACCGGCGACGGCCGGGACGACATGGTGCTGGGCATGCGGATGCCCGAGGACCAGCTGGCCGTCCGCGCGTACACCTTCGTCGGCCACCGGCTGACCGAGGTCATGGCGACCACCGACAGCACGCTCGGCGTCGAGATCGCGGGCCGTGACGTGATCATCCGCTCGCCGTCGAAACTGGCGGGCTACGAGTACCGCACGGTCTGGTCCTGGGACCGTCGCCAACGGGCGATGCTCGCGACCAAGGACGAGATCCTGCGCGTGGGAGCCGAACCCGGCACAAGCCCGGCCGCGTCCCCCCGGAGCCCGGCCGCGAGCCCCCGATGAAACGCCGGCCCCGAACCGGCCACCGGCCCCAGACCGCCGGCCGACTCCGAGCAGGGCTCCGGCCCCGGGCAGACCGCCTGTCCCGGTCGGCCCGTACCGACCTCCCGCCCCGCCTGCGGCGCCTGCGGCACTGGACCGCCGCCCTCGCCTGGAAGGCCGCCGCGTTCATCACGGTGATGTGCTGCGGACTCACCGCGCTCCTCGGCGTACTCGTCCACACCGCGGTGACGAACCAGACCGTCGGAGAGGCCCGCGACCGCGCGCTCGACCGGCTCACCGGGGCGGCGGCTGCGTTCGAGGCGGGCGACCGCCTCCCGCCGGGCGCGGGCATCGGTCTGGCGGGCCTGCCGACGGAGCTGCGTACGCTCGCCGAGGCCGGGGAGCGCGGCACGATGGTCGGCGACCACGATCCGAGCCCGACGATGTGGGCGGCAGGACCGGCGAGCGGCGGGCGCGTGCTCGCCGTACGGGTCGACTACGCGCAGGGGGCCCGTACGATCGACGGCCTCGACCGGGCGATCCTGGGCTCCTCGGCGCTGGCGATCGGGGTGACGCTGCTCGTGGGCGCGTTCGCGGTGACGCGCGTGACGCGGCGGCTGCACGGCACGGCACAGGTGGCGCGGCGGATCAGCGCGGGTGATCTGGACGCGCGGGTGAACGATCCGCGGGCGACCGACCCGACGCGCCCGCAGGACGAGGTGGCCGCGATGGCCGGCGCCCTCGACACCATGGCGTCGAGCCTGCAGAGCAAGCTGCTCAGCGAGCAGCGCTTCACCGCGGACGTCGCGCACGAGCTGCGGACGCCGCTGACGGGACTGCACGCGGCGGCCGAGCTGCTGCCGCCGGGCCGCCCGACCGAGCTGGTCCGGGACCGGGTGGCGGCCCTGCGCACGCTCACCGAGGACCTGCTGGAGATCTCCCGCCTCGACGCGCGCAGCGAGCGGCTCGATCTGGACGCCGTACGGCTCGTACCGCTGGCCGAGCGGGTGGTCCGGGCGTCGGGCACGGACACGGAGGTCCGGGGTGTACGGGACGCGGTCGTGGAGACCGACGGGCGCCGCCTTGAGCGGGTGCTCGGCAATCTCGTGGCCAACGCGCACCGGCACGGGCGGGCGCCGGTGGTGCTGACGGTCGACGGGCCCGTCGTCACGGTCCGGGACCACGGCGACGGCTTTCCGGAGTACCTCGTGGAGCACGGACCGCAGCGGTTCCGTACGGAAGGGGGTTCCAAGGGGCATGGGCTCGGGCTGACCATCGCGCTCGGGCAGTCGGAGGTGTTGGGGGCGCGGCTCGTCTTCGCTAACGCGGCGGATGGGGGTGCGGTGGCGACTCTGTTCCTCCGGTAGGTCTGCGGATGAGAGTTCGCGACTGCGGGTTCGTTGCCGACTGCGGGCCCGTCGTGGCTTGTCGCGCCGTTCCCCGCGCCCCTTTGGGGCGCGCCTGAGCGGGTGTGCCTGAGCGGGCGCTTGTCTCTGATGGCCCATTGAGAAGGGCGCACCCCACACCGCGCTCCTAGTGTGGCGATAAGTCCAGCTCTGCCCCCGTTTCTGGAGGAGCCCGCCATGTCCCTGCGTACCGCTCTCGTCCGCCTCGGCATAGCCGCCGCCGGTGGCGCACTCGTCGTCGCCGGCGCAAGCCCCGCCCTCGCCAGTGGCGCCACCGGCGCCGGCGACGACCGGGGCCACCACCAAGGCCACCACCCGAAGTTCTACAAGGGCGTCGTCACCGCGCCCGGCGGACTGAACCTCCGCGACAAGCCCACCCGCGGCAGCACGTTCCTCGGCCTCTTGCCGTACGGCACGACCGTCAAGATCTTCTGCAAGACATCCGGCGAGAACGTCAAGGGCAACTCCCTCTGGTACCTCCTCGCCGACGGCACCTGGGCCTGGGGCACGGCCCGCTTCATCGACAACATCGGCCCGGTACCCCGCTGGTGCTGAGGTACTGAGGCGCCGCGACATCACGGGATGACATAACGGGATATCACGCCCGCACTTGCTACGTTCCGGACATGATCTGGCCCGGAACGACAGCGCAGGCGGACCCGCCGGCTCCCGCTGTACGCCTCCCCCGGCGCCGTGGCATCGAGTTCACCCTCATCGTCGTGGCCGTTCTGCTCTCCGTGTACGGCTACTGCGACGTCGGCCTCGCAAGGACGGGCGCGATCCCGCCCGGGGCCGTCGGCTACGGCGCCGGGCTCGGCGTCCTCGCACTCCTCGCGCATGTCGCGGTGCGGCTGCGGGCCCCGTGCGCCGATCCGTTGCTGCTGCCCATCGCCGTGCTGCTCAACGGCCTCGGTCTGGTGCTGATCTACCGGCTCGACCTGGAGACCCCGGCCGACCGCGCGGCCCCCACGCAGCTCGTCTGGTCGACACTGGGTGTCGGCCTGTTCATCACGGTCGTGGTGGTCCTGCGCGACCACCGGGTGCTCCAGCGCTACGCGTACGTGTCCGTCGTCACCGCGCTCGTCCTGCTCGCCCTGCCGGTCTTCTTCCCCGCGGTGAACGGCGCCCGGATCTGGATCCGGATCGCCGGATTCTCCATCCAGCCGAGCGAGTTCGCGAAGGTACTGCTCGCGGTCTTCTTCGCCGGCTATCTCGCGGCGAACCGCAGCGCCCTCGCGTACACGGGCCGTCGCGTCTGGCGGCTCCAGCTCCCCACCGGTCGTGTGCTCGGTCCGATCGTCGCGATCTGGCTGCTGAGCGTTCTGGTACTGGTCCTGGAGCGGGACCTCGGCACCTCGCTGCTCTTCTTCGGCCTGTTCGTGATCCTGCTGTACGTCGCCACCGGCCGCACCGGCTGGATCGCGGTCGGTCTGCTGCTGGCGGTGGTCGGCGCCCTCGCCGTCGGCTGGCTGGAGCCGCACGTGCACAGCCGGGTCGAGGACTGGCTGCACCCGTTCGCGTCGATCGACGCGGGCCGGGGGCCGAACCAACTCGCCCAGTCCCTCTTCGCGTTCGCCGCCGGAGGCTTCCTCGGTACGGGGCTCGGCCTCGGCCACTCCATCCTCATCGGCTTCGCCGCCAAGTCGGACTTCATCCTGGCGACGGCGGGCGAGGAGCTGGGCCTCGCCGGGCTCTCCGCGATCTTCCTGCTGTACGGGCTGCTGGTCGAGCGCGGCTACCGGGCGGGCCTCGCCCTGCGCGACCCCTTCGGCCGGCTGCTCGCCGTCGGGCTCGCCTCGATCGTGGCGCTCCAGGTCTTCGTGATCGC
The DNA here is from genome assembly GCF_040654355.1 of Streptomyces sp. NPDC050704. Lineage (NCBI taxonomy): Bacteria > Bacillati > Actinomycetota > Actinomycetes > Kitasatosporales > Streptomycetaceae > Streptomyces > Streptomyces sp. NPDC050704. The sequence continues at coordinate 26,479 of NZ_JBFAHW010000016.1, forward strand.
GGGCGGGGTGACAGGGCTGATCCCGCTGACCGGGATGGCGATGCCGTTCCTGGCGCAGGGCGGTTCGTCGGTCGTCACCAACTGGATCATCGTCGCCCTGCTGATCCGGCTCAGCGACTCGGCGCGGGGCCAGTACGACGGGAGTCGGCACGACGGGGGCCAGTACGACGGGAAGGGCGCGTCATGACCCGGTACATCCGCAGGGCCGCCGCCCTTTGCGCCCTGCTCCTCGTCGCCCTTCTCGTGAACGCCACCCGGATCCAGCTCGTCCAGGCCGGCTCGTACGACGAGAATCCCGCCAACCGGCGCCACACGATCGCCCGTTACGGCCAGCCGCGCGGGAACATCCTCGTCGGCGGCCGGGCGGTCACCGGCTCCCGGGACTCGGGAGAGCGGTTCCGCTACGAACGGACGTACAGGAACGGCCCGTTGTACGCGCCCGTCACCGGCTTCGCCTCGCAGGTGTACGGGACGGACCTGCTGGAGCACGCCGAGGACGGCCTGCTGGCGGGCACCGATCCGATGCTCTCGCTGTTCCCCCTCTGGAACGAGCTCACGCGGGCGCGGAATCCCGGCGGCGACGTCGTCACCACCCTGGACCCGGCCGCGCAGCAGGCGGCGTACGCAGGACTCGGCGCCCGGCGGGGTGCGGTGGCCGCGCTCGAACCGTCCACGGGGCGGATCCTGGCGCTGGTCTCCACCCCCTCCTACGATCCCGGGGAGCTCTCCGGGACGGACTCGGCCGTGGCGGACGCGTGGGCGCGGCTGAACGGCGCCGCGGACCGGCCGATGCTCAACCGGGCGGTGCGGCAGACATATCCGCCCGGTTCGACCTTCAAGGTGGTCACCGCGGCGGCCGCTCTCGACGCGGGTGTGGTGCGCGATGTGGACGCGCCCACCAAGTCTCCTGATCCGTACCGGCTGCCGGGCAGTTCGGCCCGGCTGACGAACGAGGTCGAGGGGTGCGCGAACGCGTCGCTGCGCTATGCCTTCGAGTGGTCGTGCAACACGGTCTTCGGCAAGCTCGGCGTGGACGTGGGGCTCAGCCGCATGCGGGCCGAGGCGGCCGAATTCGGCTTCAACGACGGGGGGTTGGCGATCCCGTTCCCGGTCTCCCCCAGCACCTTCGACACCCGGTCGGACCCGGCGCAGCTCGCGCTCTCCGCCATCGGCCAGTACAACACCCGGGCCACGCCCCTGCAGATGGCGATGGTCGCGGCGGCCGTCGCGAACAACGGCTCGGTGCGTACGCCCCATCTGGTGGAGCGGCGCACCACGGACGACGGCGACACGGTGTCGACCACCGGGCAGCGGACCCTGCGCCAGGCCATGAACCCCGCCACCGCCGTGCGGCTGCGGGAGTTGATGACGGACGTGGTGGCGGAGGGCACCGGGACGAACGCCGCCATCCCGGGCGCCACGGTCGGCGGCAAGTCCGGCACCGCCCAGCACGGCATCGCCAACTCCGGTACGCCGTACGCCTGGTTCATCTCCTGGGCCCAGGCGGACGACGGCGTGGCACCGGCGGTGGCCGTCGCGGTGGTCGTCGAGGACGCGGCGGCCGACCGGGGCGACATCAGCGGGGGCGGGGACGCGGCTCCCGTCGCCAGGTCGGTGATGGCGGCCGTGCTCCGCCTTTCGCCGTCCAGCCCCTCGTCACTCAACTCCTCATCCGACCACGGCGGTTGACGGCGGGGCGGTCGGCTCCGGCTGCTGGACGAGCGTGCCGGGCAGCGCGATGTACGCCGTGACGCCCGAGCCCTCGGTGTGCCGCAGCTCGACATGGGCGCCGAGCCGGGTCGCGAGGGTGCCCACCACGTGGTGGCCGAGGAACCTGGTGGGCGCGGCGAGCAGGGACGAACCCCGGCCGGACAGCAGGGCGTTGGCCTCCGCGAGCCGTTCGGCGGTCATGCCGATGCCCCGGTCAACGACGGCCAGGCAGTACTCGCCCGCGTCCCGCCAGCCGTGGATCTCGACCTGCTGCTTGGGCGGGCTGAACACCAGGGCGTTTTCGACGAGTTCGGCGAGCAGATGGGAGAGCTCGGTGACGGCGTGGCCGCGGACGCGGCAGTACTCGACACCGATGACGGCGACGCGCTGGTACTGCTCGACCTCGGCGACGGCCGACTGGACCACCTCGGTCACCGTGACCGTGCCGGGCCAGGAGCGGGCCGGTGCCTCCTCGCCGGCGAGGACGAGCAGCGACTCGGCGTTGCGCCGCATCCGGGTGGCCAGGTGGTCGAGTTCGAAGAGCTCGGCGAGGGCGTCCGGGTCGAGCTCCTGCCGCTCCAGCCGGGTGATCAGACCGAGCTGGCGGCCCAGGAGTGCCTGGTTGCGGCGGCCCAGGCTGGCCAGCGACTCGGTGCTGTTGCGGCGCAGGACGGTCTGTTCGGCGGCGAGGTCCACGGCGGTGCGCTCGACGTTGCGCAGAGCGGCGGCGAGCCGGCCGATCTCCCGTGCGCTGCCCGGCACTTGGGGCCTGGCAGGCTCGGCTGCGTTGACCGGGGTGTCGGGGTCGGCCTCCTGGATGCGCCGGACCGCGGCGGGCAGGCGGTTGCCCGCGACCGCGTCGGCCTCGTCGGCGAGCGCGCCCAGCGGTCGGGTGATGGAACGGGCGGAGAGCACGGCCAGCGCGGCGGCCACGGCGAGGATCAGCGCGCCGAGGCCGAGGAAGCCGCCGAGTTGCCAGGTGGCGGAGCTCCCGGTCTCCTCCGCACGGGCGCGTACACCGTCGCCCACGGTCCGCTGCACGCCGTGCAGGTCGTCGACGAGCGTCGTCATGTCGGCCCACCAGCGGGCGGGGGCTACCTGGACCGCCGAGCCGTCCGCGCCCTCCTCGGCCTGCCGCTCGTAGCCGGTTGCGCGGCGGGCGGCGGCGGTCTTGAAGGCGGCGTTGAGCGCGGACTGCTGGGCGGGGGCGGCGAGTTGGCCGAACTGACCGAGCGCGGCCAGCCGGGCCGCCCGGATCTCGGTGAAGTCGAGGTACTCGTCGGCCCGGAAGCGGCCCGCCGCGAACACGCCGTTCAGCGACCCGCGTTCGAGCGCGACGGCCTCGGTGGCGCGGGCCAGCGCCTGGAGTGCCTGCACCCCCTCGGCGATACGGCGGTCGCCGTCGGGCATGCCGGCCGACTCGGCGTCGATCAGCGCGGTGACGGCCTTGGTGTAGAAGCGCAGGGTGTCGGCGCGGTCGGCGGTGCCGGTGTCGACGTGGGTACGGGTGGCGACGAGGTCGACGAGCGGGCGCTGGGCCGCGCCGAGGGCGGAGGCGGCGGTGCCGGACAGCTCTCCGCTCCCGTCCGAGAGCGCGGCACCCAGTTCCTCCTGGGCGTCGTCCGTGCGCAGCCGCTGCTTCTGCACGTCTTCCTGGTACTCCTCGGCACCGCCCAACAGCCCGTTGGTCAGGCCGCGTTCACGCTGTACCTCCCGTACGAGATCCTGCACCCGCAGCAGGACTCCCACCTGGGCCTCGGTCTCCTGAGCCGCGGACCAGTCCTCGGCCCGGTCGGCGACGCCGAGCCCGGTCAGGGCGAGCAGCAGGCAGGTCGGCACGGCGAGCACGACGGCCATCCGGCCGCGGATGGAACCCCAGCCCGGCAAGCGGCCGGGAAGGCGGGCGGACTGGTCAGGTCGGTGGAATCGGTTCCCCGTCATGCCCGGCGAGGCTAGGGGCGGGCCGGTCAGGGTCCGATGTCCACTCCGTAAGACGCCGGTTCACAGGTTCTCACTCGGCGCAGGGGCCCGTTGTGAGGAGGTACATAAGCGACGCGGTGCTCATTCCGTGAGACGGGGGGTGCCGTTCGCCCGCCGACCGACCTAACGTTCGGTCATGACTCAGCACGCAGCCGCGTACGAACTCGCCCAGGTGAACATCGCCCGCCTCAAAGCCCCTTTGGACTCACCGCAGTTGAAGGACTTCGTCGATGCCCTCGACCCGGTCAACGCGGTCGCCGACACCGCGGACGGTTTCGTCTGGCGGCTGCAGGGCGACTCCGGCGACGCGACGGACGTAGCCGTCTTCGGCGACGACTGGCTGATCATCAACCTGACGGTGTGGCGGGACACCAACGCCCTCACCGCGTTCATGTACCAGGGGCAGCACCGCGAGCTCCTGGCCCGCCGCCACGAATGGTTCGAGCGGTTGCGGGAGGCGATGACGACCATGTGGTGGGTGCCGGCCGGACACCGGCCGACCGTCGCGGAGGCGGAGGAGCGGCTGCTGCATCTGCGGGCCCACGGCGCCACGGCGTACGCGTTCACTCTGCGGACGCCGTTCCCGCCGGGGGAGGCGTTCCCGGCGCCGCTCTCCGAGGGGACTTCGGCTGCCGTCGATGTGGAGTGCCCTGTCTAGGCCCGAGACGCGGGGCGGCCGGTCCAGCGGGTCGTGAGCTCGTCTCAGGCCGCCCCGCTCGCGCCACCCGCGCCGCCCGCCTCGATCGCCGCCGCCACCTCCGCGACCCGCTCCTTCTCCTCCTCCGCGAAGCGTTCCGCGTCCAGCTTTTCGGCGATCTCCTCGTCCTGGGCCATCAGCTGGTCGAGGTTGGAGTTGCCCATGTCGAAGACGCCCATGTCGACGTAGGCCTGCTGGAGGCGTTTGCCCCACAGGCCGATGTCCTTCACGCAGGGGACGATGCGGGAGAACAGCAACTGGCGGAACAGGGCGAGGAATTCGGACTGTTCGCTGTACTCCTCGGCCTCCGCCTTCGGGATGCCGAAGTTCTCCAGGACCTCGACGCCGCGCAGCCGGTCGCGCATCAGGTAGCAGCCGTCGATGACGAACTCCTCGCGTTCGCGCAGTTCGGCGTCGGAGAGCTGCTTGTAGTAGTCGCGCAGCGCCATGCGGCCGAAGGCCACGTGGCGGGCCTCGTCCTGCATCACGTACGCGAGGATCTGTTTGGGGAGGGGCTTGTCCGTGGTGTCCCTGATCATGCCGAAGGCGGCCAGGGCCAGTCCCTCGATGAGGACCTGCATACCGAGGTACGGCATGTCCCAGCGGGAGTCGCGGAGGGTGTCGCCGAGGAGCGCCTGGAGGTTGTCGTTGACCGGGTAGAGCAGCCCGATCTTCTCGTGGAGGAAGCGGGCGTAGATCTCCGCGTGGCGGGCCTCGTCCATCGTCTGGGTCGCCGAGTAGAGCTTCGCGTCCAGGTCGGGGACGGACTCGACGATGCGGGCCGCGCAGACCATGGCCCCCTGCTCGCCGTGCAGGAACTGGCTGAACTGCCAGGAGGTGAAGTGCTTGCGCAGCTCGCCCTTGTCCCGGTCGGTCATCTTCGCCCAGTAGGGCGTGCCGTAGATCGACATCGACTCGTCGGGGGTGCCGAGCGGATCGTGCGGGTCCACCTCCAGGTCCCAGTCGATCCGTTTCTGGCCGTCCCACTGCTTGTCCTTGCCCTTCTGGTAGAGGGCGAGCAGCCGGTCGCGTCCTTCGTCGTACTCCCAGCTGAACCGCGCCGCGCCCTTCGCGGGCACCTGCCAGAGGGGGCCTCCGGGGTCCTTGGCGTACAGGTCGTAGGTCGGCATGTGTCGCAGGTTCACACGTAGTAGACGGACGGTCAACAAGTTGCGCGGGAGGGATTGACGGGCTTGCTGACAAGCAGTCTCATAAGACGTGACCGCCGGTAACGCCGAACTTCCCCTGACTTCCCGAAGACTTCCGATGACTTCCCGTACGACGAGGTGGGCACAGCCATGACGACCGTGACGGAAGACGGACTCGATGGGCTGCGCGACGCGCTCGGTCTGCTGAAGGACCGGGAGCAGGTCGCCGAGCGGCTGCTCAACTCTTCCGCGAAGCACTCCTTCGACCCGGACAAGGAGCTGGACTGGGACGCGCCCTTCGAGGAGGGCAAGTGGTTCTGGCCGCCGGAGCTGGTGTCGCTGTACGGCACTCCGCTGTGGAAGCGGATGAGCGAGGAGCAGCGGATCCTGCTGTCCCAGCACGAGGCGGCGGCGCTCGCCTCGCTCGGGATCTGGTTCGAGCTGATCCTGATGCAGCTGCTGGTGCGGCACGTCTACGACAAGGCGGCGACGAGCGCGCACGTGCGCTACGCGCTGACCGAAATCGAGGACGAGTGCCGGCATTCGAAGATGTTCGCCCGGCTCATCAGCCGGGGCGGGACGCCGTACTACCCGGTGAGCCGGGCCCACCAGAACCTCGGGCGCTTCTTCAAGACCGTCTCGACGACGCCCGGTTCCTTCACGGCCACGCTGCTCGGTGAGGAGGTGCTCGACTGGATGCAGCGGCTGACGTTCCCGGACGAGCGGGTCCAGCCGTTGATCCGGGGCGTCACCCGGATCCATGTGGTGGAGGAGGCGCGCCATGTCCGGTACGCGCGGGAGGAGTTGCGGCGCCAGATGGTGACCGCGCCACGCTGGTCGCAGGAGTTCACCCGGGTCAGCTCCGGTGAGTTCGCGCGGGTCTTCTCGGTCGCCTTCGTCAATCCCGAGGTGTACGTGAACGTCGGCCTCGACAAGCGCGAGGCCCTGGCGCAGGTGAAGGCGAGCGGGCATCGACGTGAGGTCATGCAGACGGGCGCGAAACGGCTGACGGACTTCCTGGACGACATCGGGGTGCTGCGGGGTGCCGGGCGGCGGCTCTGGAGGTCGTCGGGGCTGCTGGCCTGAGCGACCGGCCGTCGGCGTCGACGGGTCCGCGTCGGCGGGGCCGAGCCAGCAGGTCCGCGTCGGCGGGGCGAGTCAGTGGTCGCACGGTGGGCTGTACGGGATTCCGGGGAGTCGGCGGCTCCACTCGGCGGTGGTGATCGTCGGGCGGGCGCGTTCGCAGGCCGCCTTCCGGGCCGTGGACCAGTCGGTTCGCCAGACCTGGGCGGTGTGGTCCGAGCTGCCCGTGACGAGCACCGGGGTGCCCTCGCCGGGGCGGAAGGCCACCGCGTTGACCGCGCCCAGATGGCCGGTGAGTTCCGAGCGCGGGCGCGGCGGGGCCGTCGCCGTGACGTCCCACAGCCGTGCGGTGCGATCCGTGCTGCCGGAGGCGAGCAGGCGCCCGTCCGGGCTGAACGCCACCGAGGACACCACATCGGTGTGCCCGGTGAGCACGGCGCCCTGGCGGGGACGGCGGGGATCGGCGATGTTCCAGAGCCGGATCGAGCGGTCGTCGCTGCCGGAGGCGAGGGTCCGTCCGTCGGGGCTGAAGGCCACGGCGTCGACGAAGTCGCGGTGCCCGGCCAGCACGCCCAGTCGGCTGGGGCGGCGCGGTCTTGTCACGTCCCACAGGCGGACGGTGCGGTCGTCGCTGCCGGAGGCGAGCACGCGCCCGTCCGGACTGAACGCGATCGGCTTGACATTGAGCCGGTGGCCGCGCAGCACCGCCGGTCCGCGCGCGGCGGACGGGGACGTCATGTCCCACAGGCGCACGGTGTGGTCGTAGCTCCCCGACGCCAGCGTGCGCCCGTCGGGGCTGAAGGCGACGGAGAACACGATGTCGGTGTGCCCGGTCAGGACGCGGACCGGGGCCGGGCGCCGGGGGCGGGAGACGTCCCACAGCCGTACGGTCCGGTCGCGTCCGCCGGTGGCGAGCCGGCGCCCGTCCGGGCTGAACGCCACCGCGGTCATGATGTCGGGGCCGCCCTGGAACTCGGCCACCTCGACGGGACGGAACGGATCGGCCAGGTCCCACAGCCGTACCGTGTAGTCGTAGCCGGCCGTGGCGAGCAGCCGACCGTCCGGCCGGAGGGCGAGCGCGCTGACCGCCTGCTCGTGGCCCAGGAGGGAAGCCGCGGTGACACCGAGCAGCGCGTCACGGGTGGTGGCGCTGGAGCTGAGGCGGTCCGCGGCCACGCCCAGCTGCGTCGCCAGCGCCGGCCGGGTCTGCCGCAGCGCGACGGCCTCCAGCGCGACCTCCCGCGCCAGTACCTCGTTCCGCTCCCGTGTCAGCTCGTCCCGCGCGTGCAGCGCCAGCCCCGCCGCGGCGACGGCCACGGACAGCAGCACCGCAAGGAGCGCGGTCAGCCGGCGCATCCGGCGCGCGCGTCGCCGCCCCCGGGCCGACTCGGCATGCTCGGCGGCGGCACTGGCGTCGAGGAACGCCCGCTCCTCGCCGGACAGCACCTGGTCGCCGGCCTCGCGCGCCATGGCCAGCCGGACACCCCTGAACAGCGCGTCCGGGTCCCTCCCGAGCGCCTCCCACGTCCGGGCGGCCTCGGTGAGCTGACGCAGGACACGCAGCCGCTCCCGGTCCTCGGTGAGCCAGCCGTGCAGCCGGGGCCAGCAGCGGATCAACGCCTCGTGCGTCAGCTCCACCCGATCCTTGTCCAGCGTCACCAACCGCGTCCGGGCGGCACTCTCCAGCACGACCCCGACATCCCCGGCCATGTCCTGGCCGGTTCGGGAACCGGAGCCGGGGTCCGGGCCGGGGTCGAGGCCGGAGCCGGGGCCGGGGTCGAGGCCGGGGCCGGGGTCGGGGCTGAGCGGGTCCGGCGAAGTCCGGTGCGGTGCCGCGCCCCGCAAGGGGCGCGGGGAACTGCGCGACCAGCCCCCACCGGCCCGCAGGTTAATCACCGTCCTTCCAGCGGAGCGCTCAGCTCTGAGACCAGAACCGGTGCCGAGACCAGAGCCAGAGCCCAACCGGCCCACCTCGCGGAGCGGCACGCGGCGTCTGGTGTCCTCTGTTCCCTCGCCGAGGGCCGTCAGCCGGATGAACACCTGCCGGGCCAGCTCCCGCCGCTCGTCGCTCAGCTCCGTGTAGAACCGCTCCGCAGTACGGGCCAGCGCACCCTCCAGACCGCCCGTCGCCCGGTACGCCTCCAGCGTCAGCGCGTTCCCGCGCCGGCGCCGCCAGGTCTCCAGCAGCGCGTGGGACAGCAGCGGCAGCACACCGGCCTGCCCTAGCGCCTGGGCCGCGAGCGTCGCCAGGAGGGCGCCTTCCACCGTCAGGCCGGCGCGTACGGCGGGCTGGACCACCGCCCGCCGCAGTTCCTCAAGACCCATGGGCCCCACCGGTACCTGCGCGTCGCGCATCGCCGCCACCAGGCCGGGATGGCGCGTGCAGTGCGCGTAGAAGTCCGCCCGCACACCGAGTACGACCCGACAGCGGCTGCCGTCGGCGGTCGCCGCCGTGAGCAGCACGTTGATGAAGTGATCGCGTTCCCCGGCGGCGCAGTGCGTGAAGAGCTCCTCGAACTGGTCGACGACCAGGACGACTTCGCCGTCGGCCCTGTCTGCCCTGGCGGCCCCGTCGCCGTCGACCCCGTCATCGGCAGCCGCGTCCGAGCGGGCGCCGATCTGCCGGACGACCCGCCCGAGGTTCGCGGGGTCGTCCATCAGCTCCTGATACAGGCGTCCCGGTGTGAGGTCCGCCGCGGCCCCGAGCCGTACCGCGCACTCCTCCATCGGACGGGCGCCCGGGGTGAACACCACCGCCGCCGCGCCCGCCGGCAGCCGGGGCACCAGACCCGCGCGCAGCAGCGACGACTTGCCCGATCCCGAGGCCCCGATCACCATCAACAGGCGCTGCCCGCGCAGACGTCGTACCAGCTCGTCCACCAGCCGCTCACGGCCGAAGAACCACTCGGTGTCACTCGCCTGGTAGGCCGCGAGGCCGACGTAGGGCGCCGGGCCCTCGGGCCGGTCCGCGTCCGCGCCCGGCATCGGACCGTCCGCACCGACCTCGGCCGCCAGCTCGTGCCACACCCGCTCCCACTGCGCCTCGTCCCCGTCGCAGGCCCGCACATACGCCAGGGTCACCGCCAGCGTCGGCAGCCCCTTCCCCGACGCCGCGCCGGACAGCGTCGTCACCGAGTAGTGCGCCCGCTCCGCCAGTTGACGGTACGTCGGACGGCCGGCCCGCTGCCGCAGCCGCCGCAACTCCGCGGCGAACTTCAGTATCCGCGGGTCCCCCGCATCGAGCGGGCGCTCTCCACGAGGCATCGCCGCGGCCTCCCCCGATGTACCGGCCGGACCCTGCGTCCGGAGCAAGACCCCATTGTTCGGTATCCGTTTGTTCTGGACCACTCGGCCGATTCCGAACAACGGCCGGCCTGTACATCTGGGGCCGACTGCTTGGGTGATACGGGGGAGAGCAGATGGAACTGCGTGATGTGGAGACGTTCCTGGAAGTGGCCCGGGCGCTGCACTTCGGGCGCGCCGCCGAGCGTCTGAACGTGTCCCAGGGGCGCGTCAGCCAGATCATCAAGGCACTGGAACGCGAGGTGGGCGGCGCGCTGTTCGAGCGCAGCAGCCGGCGGGTGCGTCTGACGCCGCTCGGTGAGCGGTTCCGCACCGGCGCCGCGGACGGCTACGACCGGCTGACGACCACCTTGCGGGAGTGCCGTGCCGTGGCCCGGCAGGTGGGCGACCGGCTGCGGATCGGCTACCAGTGGACGATGGGCGGGCAGTTCACCGAACGGCTGGTGTCGGCCTTCAGCGAAGGTCATCCGCACTGCGAGGTGTTCGTCAACAGCCTCGTGTACCGGACCGGCGGGAGGATGGAGCCGCTCGCGGAAGGGAGCGACGTCGATCTGGCGCTGTGGTGGTCGCCGGGCGGGGACAGCAGCGCGGTCGAGGCCCCCGGTCTCGTCGTCGGTCCGGTGCTCGCCGCGGTCCCCCGCGGGGTGCTGGTCCCGTCGGCGCATCCGCTGGCCCGGCGCGCGGCGATCACCCTGGACGACCTCACGCCCTACGAGTTGCTGCGGCTGCCCGACACGGTGGGCGCCCGGATGCGCGAACGGTGGCTGCCCACGCGCACCGGCTCCGGCAAGGCCCTGCGCCACACCGACGAGGACATGAGCCGCCTGACGGGCACCCCGGATCTGCCCGTGGAGGACGTCCTCGCCCTGGTGGCACGCGGCCGCGGCCTGCACCTGACGGTCGCCAACCTCCTTGACCGGGTGCCCTTTCCCGGCCTCGCCGTCGTCCCCGTACTCGACATGCCGCCCATGGTGGTGGTCCCGGTCTGGCCGGCCACGCGCGAGACCGCGACCGTCCGTGCCTTCGTCGAGTCCGCCGTCCGCGCGACCACCGCGGACCGTGCGGCGGCGACGCGGCGTGCGCGCGTCGCCGCGCGAGTCGGGCGGCGGGGTCAGCCCCTCGCCGGAGGTACCGGGGGTACCGGGGTGGCCACCCAGTCGGGGTGATTCGGCATGGGCGGCGTCGTGGGCCCGTACAGCCAGGGGTCCAGGAAGGACTCCAGGTCCTCGCCCGAGACCGCGGACGCCAGGTCGACGAAGTCCTGGGTGCTCGCGGTCTTGCCGCGGTACCGCGTGACCCAGGCCCGGTCGATCTTCTCGAAGGTCTCGGCGCCGACCTTCTCGCGCAGCGCGTAGAGCACGAGTGCCGAGCCGTCGTAGCGCATCCGCTTGAACAGGTTGGGTTCGGTGGGCTCGGCCGGGGCGCCGAAGTCGCGGCGCCACAGATTGTGGTTCGTGTACGCGGTCTTCATGGCGTCCTCGAAACTGGCGCCGCCGTGCTCCTCGGAGTAGAGCCGCTCGTAGAAGCGGGCGTGGCCCTCGCTGAGCCACAGGTCCGACCAGGTGCGCAGGGCCACGCTGTCACCGAACCACTGGTGGACCAGCTCGTGGACGAGGGTGCGCTCGGCGTCGACCTCGGTGCCGAGCAGGTCGGCCTTGGGGACCAGCGAGAGCGTCTGGGTCTCAAGCGCGACCGCGAGGTCGGTGTCCCCGACCAGCACTCCGTAGTTCTTGAACGGGTAGGCGCCGAGGCGCTGTTCGAGCCACGTGAGGTGTTTCGGGGTGAGCTTGAGATACGCGTCGGCCTGGTCCACGAGCTCGTCCGGGACGTAGTCGCGGATGGGGACGCCGCTGGTGGTCGGCCGGTCGACAGCCGTGAGCTCCCCGACGGCCATCTGCACCAGCTGGGTGGAGACCGGCTGTTCGGAGTCGTACGTCCAGCGCACCCGGTCCCCGGGGCGCGCCTCACGCGAGACGAGCTTGCCGTTCGCCACCGCGGTCAGTCCCGCGGGCGCGGTGATGCGGAAGGTGACGGGAGCGCGCTGGCTGGGGTGGTCGTTGGACGGGAAAATCATCTTCGCGCCGTTGGGCTGCGGATAGAGAACGGTGCCGCTCGGCGTGGGAATCCAGCCGTAGTCCTCGATCGCATCGTCGCGATGACGTATCTGCGTGGGATCGGCGGTGTAGGTGACCGTGACGGTGAAAGGCTGCCTACGCGGAAGTGGGAGCCAGGGAGTGACGACCAATTCGTCGCCCTCGCGGACGGCTTCGGCCGGGGTGCCGTTCACGGTGACGCTGTGCAGGGTGTTGCCCGCGAAGTCCAGGTTGAACCGGGACAGTTCCTGGGTGGCGGTGGCCCGTATGGTGGCCTTCGCCTCGAACGGTGTCTTCGGTGCCTGCCAGTCGAAGTCGAGGGCATAACGGTCGACCGTGTAGCCGCCGTTGCCGTCGAGCGGGAAGAGCGGGTCCCCGAGCCCGGGCGCACCGGGGACCGGGACTGACTCGGCGCCGGCACCCGACGCGGCGCTGACCGCCGGAGCGGTGAGCGCGGCGGTCACGCTGATCGCCGCGGCGACGACGAGGCGCAGGGCACGACGGGGCTTTACGGCTGTTCTCATCGAGGACCTTCCAGCTGGACGACAGAACGGGAGGCTGAACTCCGCCGTCGATTCTTGCCCCGCACGAAATGAGGAACAATGCCGGTCTGCTAATGCAGGCATAAGGCCCGCTAATCGTTCGGATTCCGCGGGCACCCGGCTTTTCGGTGTGCCGCGGAATTCCTCGTTCACCCACGACTCTGCTGAACGACCGAGGATCGATCAACCCCCGTCCGCTAATGCGTGAATTAGCGGAAGTAATCGAGAGTTCCCGCAGCCGTAGCCCCGGGTACGGAGACGGGTAGGGGCGGCGGGAGCGGGAAAGGTTACGCTGCGGAACATGACCTCGGAGGCTCCCACACGTGCGTACCGGCGGCTCGGTGTCGAGGAGCGGCGGAGTCAGCTGCTGGACGCGGCGCTGTCGCTGTTCGCGGCACGGGCGCCGGAGGACGTCTCGCTGGAGGACGTGGCGGAGGCGGCGGGCGTCTCACGTCCCCTCGTGTACCGGTACTTCCCGGGCGGCAAGCAGCAGTTGTACGAGGCGGCCCTGAGGTCCGCCGCGGAGGAACTGGAGCAGTGTTTCGCCGAGCCTCCGCAGGGCCCGCTCACCCGGCGGCTCTCCAACGCCCTGGATCGCTACCTCGCCTTCGTGAACGAACACGACGCCGGATTCAGCGCGTTGCTGCAGGGCGGCAGCGTCGTCGAGACGTCCCGCACCACGGCCATCGTGGACGGCGTGCGGCGGGCCGCCGCCGAGCACATCCTGAACCATCTGGACGTCGAGGGGCCCGGGCCCCGGCTGCGGATGACCGTCCGGATGTGGATCACGGCCGTCGAGGCCGCCTCCCTGATCTGGCTGGACGAGGAGAAGGAACCGCCGCTGGACGAGTTGCGGGACTGGCTCGTCGAGCAGTTCGTGGCCTGTCTGGTGACGACCGCGGGCCGGGACGAGCAGACCGCGGGCGTCGTACGGGCCGCGCTCGCGATGGAGGCCTCGGACGGGCCGCTGGGCACCTTCGCGCGTCGGGTGCTGCCCGTGGTGGGCGACGCGGCCCACCTGCTGTGACACTGGCTCCGTGAAGAGCGAAGACACCCCCTTCGAGGGCGGTCCCCTGGACGGCCGTGTGCTGCCGGTTCTGCTCGGTCCGACCGGGCATCCGCCGAAGGTGTACCGGGTTCCGGTGCCGGACAGCGCCGGCGGGCCGCCGACCGTTCTCGTCTACCGGCGCGTACAGGCGAGTGTGAGCCGGCGGCTGAGCCTTCACCAGGGGTGGAAGTACGAGTACGACCCCACAGGGCAGAGCGGCGGCAAGCTGAAGTGGCCGTGGTCCAAGCCGGACGCCAAGCCTGACGCCAGGCCGGACACCGCGCCCGGCGTCAAACCGGACACCACGCCAGACACCACGCCGGGCGGCAAGCCGGACGACTCCGACGAGTGACCTCGTTGGGCCGAACCGCCCACGGTCCGCGCGCGGAGTCCGCGCGCGCGACTGATGCTCACGGTGCGGAGGAGCGGAAGGGCCGCCCCGCACCGGAGGTGATGACGTGTCAGGAAGGCTTCTGCGGCTGCTCTGTACGGCGGCGATCGCGACCGGTGCCGCCCTCGCGCCGCTACCGGCCGCGACGGCGGCTGTGCCCGGACCTGCCGAGACCTCCGTGCCCGAGCCGGGCGACAGGGCCGCGCCCGAGCCCGGTGAGCGGTCCGTCGCCGAGTTGCTGACGGATCTTCAGCGGCTGTACCGGGAGGCCGAGGAGGCCACCGAGACGTACAACGCGACCGACGAGAAGCTGCGGCGGCAGCGGACCGAGGTCGCGAAGCTCGACGGACGGCTCGCCACGGCCCGGCTCTCGCTGCACGACAGCCGGGGTGCCGCGGGGCGGCTCGCCCGGCAGCAGTACCAGGGCCGCAGCGAGATCTCCTCGTACGTACGGTTGCTGCTCGCCCGCGATCCGCAGCACGCGCTCGATCAGGGGCAGGTGATCCGGCAGGTCGCGCTGGAGCGTGCCGAGACCGTCGACCGGCTCGTCGGCAAGGAGAGGGCGAAGGACGAGCTGGCGCGCGCGGCCCGCCGGGCCCTCGATGACCAACTAACCCTGGCCGAACGGCAGAAGAAGGACCGGGACGCCGTACGGAAGCGGCTGAAGGACGTCGAGGAGCTGCTCGCCTCCCTGACCGCCGAGCAGATCGCCCAGGTGGCGGAACTGGAGAGGTCGGGGGTGGCCGAGGCTCAGGACGAGTTCATGGCGTCGGGCGCGCTCAGCAGCGCGCGCCCGCCCACCCGGGAAGGGGATGCGGCGCTGCGGTACGCCGTGGAGCAGATCGGCAAGCCGTACGAATGGGGCGCCGAGGGCCCGGACACGTACGACTGCTCGGGCCTGACGTCCCAGGCGTGGCAGCGGGCGGGGCGGCCCATTCCCCGTACCAGCCAGGAGCAGTGGGCCGAGCTCGACCGCGTCGCGCTGAGCGAACTGCGGCCCGGAGACCTGGTCGTCTACTTCCCCGAGGCCACGCATGTGGCGATGTACCTGGGTGACGGGATGGTCGTGCAGGCGCCCCGGCCGGGCGCGAGGGTCAAGGTGTCGCCGATCGCGGCCAATCCGGTCCTGGGGGCCGTACGGCCGGACCCCGGCGGGGAGCCCCTGCGGCGGTACACGCCGCCGAAGCTGCCCCGGGGTGCCACGGACGGATCGGACGAGGGTTACGCGCCGACCGAGTACCGCGCCCCGTAGCGGGCGCGGGGCCCGTCCGCTCAGCGGATTCCGGAGTCGGGGTGTTCGGCGTCCCATGCGTGGCGTGCCCTCGCGATCGAGTCGCGGTGTTCCGCCGACCAGTTGGCGAGGGCCTTGACCAGGTGGGTGAGGCTGTGGCCGCTCGCTGTGAGTTCGTACTCGACCTGCGGGGGCACCGTCGGGTACACGGTCCGGGCGACCAGCCCGTCCCGTTCCAGTCGGCGCACCGTGAGCGTCAGCATCCGCTGCGAGATGCCGGGGACGGCGCGCTGCAGTTGCCGGAAGCGGCGTACGCCCTGGGCCAGTTCGACCACGACCAGGACCGACCACTTGTCCCCGATCCGGTCGAGCACGTCGCGGATCCCGCAGTCCTCGTGCTCGTCCCCGCAGCTGACGACGGGTTCGGTGGTTACCTCTGTGTGCCCCACGGACATCAAAGTGCCTCCTTACGCGCTCCGGTGCGAAACCGCAGGATGGTCCCGGTTACCGAAGAGAACCTACCTGTGAACCTATCCGAGGAGACCCCTGATGATTCTGGTCACCGGTGCCGCCGGCGCCCTGGGCACGCTTGTCGCCGAGCGGCTGGCCGACCGCGACGACGTCGTCCTCGGCACGCGCGAACTCCCACGGGCCGGGGGCCGGTTGCCCGTGCGCCGCATCGACTTCGACGAGCCCGACACCCTGGCCGAGGGTTTCGAGGGTGTCGACGTGCTGTTGATGATCTCCGCGGGCTACGGCGAGGACGACACCGTCATGGCCCGGCACGGTGCCGCCCTCGACGCCGCGGAGACGGCGGGCGTGGGCCATGTCGTCTACACCAGCCTGACCGCCGACGGCGACCACCTCCCGTACGCCCTGCCGCACCGCTGGACCGAGCGGCGGCTCCGGGAGAGCGGGCTGGACTGGACGATCCTGCGCAACGGCCTCTACGCGGAGTTGCTGGCCTGGCTCGCAACGCCGTCGCCCGACGGGCGGATCACGGCCCCGCTCGGCGAGGGCAGGCTGGCCGCGGTCGCGCGCGCTGATCTGGCCGACGCGGCGGCGCGGGTGGCGGTGGAGGCCCCCGCCCATGCGGGCCGCGTCTACGAACTCGTCGGCGAGCGGGCCGTCGGCGGCACCGATCTGGCACAGGCACACGGCCCCCATGTCACCTACGCCCCGGAGACGCTCGCCCGGGCCCGCGCGCGCATCGCCGCCTCCGGCGCCGAGCCGTTCCAGGTGCCGATGCTGGTCGGCACCTACTCCGCCATCGCCGCCGGATTCATGGCCCGCACCGGTGGCGACCTGCGCCGACTGCTGGGCCGCGCACCCAGCTCACCGCTGGCGGCAGCCGGCGCCGTCACTGACGCTGTCGCCGCCGCTGACGCGTAGTCAGGCCCCCGTCACCGACGCCAGGTACGCGTCCGTCTTCTCGGGCTCGTAGAAGAAGTTCTCGAAGTCCGCCGGGTCGTTGAAGCCGTTGGCGAAACGGTCGGCCACCGGCGGGAGTTGGCCTGCCGCGCCGATCAGGTTCAGGACGTTCTCGGGCGGGGCGCCCAGCATGGCGTTCGTCCACTTCGTGACGTGCTGGGCGGTGTCCCAGTAGCGGTCGAACGTCTGCCGCATCCAGGCCTCGTCGAAGGGCCGGTCGCCGTGCGAGACGATCGAGTCGAGATACGAAGCGGCGCACTTGGACGCCGAGTTGGAGCCCTGGCCGGTGATCGGGTCGTTCGCCACGACCACGTCGGCGACGCCCAGGACCAGGCCGCCGCCGGGGAGGCGTCCGACGGGATTGCGGACGGTCGGCGTATAGCGCCCGGACAACGTGCCGTTCGCGTCGGTCAGTTCGACCTTCGTGGCCCGCGCGTACTCCCACGGCGTGAACCGCTCCATGAGTTCCAGGGTCAGGGAGAGGTGCTCGGCCGGGTCCTTGACGCCCTGGAAGACGTCCAGCGGGCCGCCGGGTATGCCCTCCAGGAAGAGGATGTCCGCGCGCCCGGAGGTGGTGAGGGTGGGCATGACGAAGAGTTCGCCCACGCCCGGGACCAGGTTGCAGCGGACCGCGTCGTAGTCGGGGTGCTCGGGGCGCGGGCCCAGGCCGTGGACGTACGCGACGGCCAGGGCGCGCTGCGGCGCCGTGTACGGGGAGCGGGCGGCGTCACGGCCGAACATCGAGACCAACTCGCCCTTGCCGGCCGAGATCAGCACCAGGTCGTACGTACGCGCGAAGAAGTCGAGGTCGGAGACCGCCGCACCGTGTATCACCAACTGGCCGCCGCGCTGCGCGAACGTCTCCATCCAGCCGGCCATCTTCACGCGCTGGTCGACCGACTGCGCGTACCCGTCGAGCCTGCCCACCCAGTCGATCGCCCGCTGCGTGGGGCCCGGGTCGTGCGAGCCGGGGGCGGCGACCGAGACTCCGAGTCCTTCGATCTTCGGGGCCTGGGACTCCCAGAAGTTCAGCTGGAGATCACGCTCGTGCTGCAGCCCCGTGTGGAACATGCACTGCGTCGACATGACCCGGCCGGCGCGGATCTCGTCCGCCGTCCGGTTCGACATCAGGGTGACCTCGTACCCGTTCGACTGGAGTCCGAGGGCGAGCTGGAGTCCGGACTGTCCGGCTCCGACGACGAGTATCTTCCGCATGCGGGTGGTGTCTCCTATGACCTGGACGACCTGAGTGACCTGGGCGACCTGTACGACCTGTGCGACCTGTACGTCGCTATTCGGGGCTGACTTCGAGCGCGTGCCCGACCAGGGCGAGGAGGGTCTCGACGACCGGGATCCGGCGGCGCGCGTCCATGATCATGACAGGTATGCGTGCGGGCACCGTGAGGGCCTCCCGCACGTCCTCCGGTTCGAACCGCTCGCTGCCGTCGAAGTGGTTGACCGCGACGACGTACGGTATTCCGCAGCTCTCGAAGTAGTCGAGCGCCGGGAAGCAGTCCTTCAGGCGCCGGGTGTCGGCGAGGACCACCGCGCCGATCGCGCCGCGCACCAGGTCGTCCCACATGAACCAGAACCGCTGCTGCCCCGGCGTGCCGAAGAGGTACAGCACCAGGTCGTCGTCGAGCGTGATGCGGCCGAAGTCCATGGCCACGGTGGTGGTCAGCTTCTCGGGCGTCGAACTGAGATCGTCGACGTCCTCGCTCGCCTGGGTCATCAGCGCCTCCGTCTGGAGGGGCGTGATCTCCGAGACGGCGGTGACCAGGGTGGTCTTGCCCACCCCGAAGCCGCCCGCCACCACGATCTTCGTGGCGATGGGGGCCCGCGTCCGGTCCTTCTGCCAGGCCTTCAACTCCTCGTCGAGTTCGACGAGTTCGGGGAAACGAAAGCCATCGGAGACGCGGGAGGCGTCAGAGACGACGGAGTCCACTCAGCACCCTTTCCAGCAGAGCGCGGTCCGGCTGCCCCGGGCCGTGCCCTGTTCCGTACACACGGATCTTTCCCTGGTCCGCCAGGTCGCTGATGAGCACCCGGACCACACCGAGCGGCATCCTCAGCAGGGCGGCGATCTCGGCCACCGTCCGCATCCGGCGGCAGAGTTCGACGATGGCCCGCATCTCCGGCATCACCCGGGTCGAGAGCGAGCCGTTCTCCAACTCCCGCCGCTCCTCCGGGGCTTCGAGCGCCGCCACGAACGTCTCGACGAGCAGGACGTGCCCGAAGCGCGTACGGCCGCCGGTCAGCGAGTAGGGGCGTACGCGGGAGGGTTTGCGGTCCGAGCCGCGGACCGGAAGCTTGGGCGTGCCGCTCAGGTCGCTCACTTGACGCCCTCCATCGGGTGGGCCTCGATCGACTGGCGCAGCTCGCTGCGGACCGCGGGGGTCAGGACGTGGCCGGCGCGGCCCACGAAGAGCGCCATGTGGTAAGCGACGACGCTCATGTCGCAGTCCGGGGTGGCGTGCACGCCGAGCAGCGAGCCGTCGCTGATCGACATGACGAAGAGGCCGCCGTCGTCCATCGCGATCATCGTCTGCTTGACGCCGCCGCCGTCCATCAGCTTGGCGGCGCCGAGGGCCAGGCTGCCGATGCCCGACACGATGGTCGCCAGGTCCGCCGCGGAGCCTCGGGGCCCTTTGGGTTTCTCCCTGTTCTCCCGTGCTGCCTGAGCGTTTCTCCCAGGGTCGGAGGAGAGCAGCAGCAGGCCGTCGGAGGAGACCACCGCGACCGACAGGAGTCCCGGCACCTCCTCGACGAGGTTCGTCAGCAGCCAGTGCAGATTACGGGCCTCGTTGCTCAGCCCGTAGGTACTCGGCGCGGTCAACTGCTTGCCTCCTCGACTGTGTCCCCCTGGGTTTCTACGGCATGTACGGCGGGCTTCTTCAGCTCCGACGTCTGTTCGGCGATCTCCGCTTCGACATCGCGGCGACCGTCGTTCGCGCCCCGGTGGAATCCGCCGAGCCTGCGGCGCAGCGCCTCGGCGTCGACGGCTCCCGCACGCGGCCTCGCGGCCGGCGGGGGCGCGGAGATCTTGGGGGTCCGCTTGGGCAGACCCTTGTCGGTGACCTGCTCGGACTCCTGCGGCCCGTCGTGACCGCGCCTGTCGGAGACCCGTTCATGGGCGTCGGGGCCGATGGCGTACGGGTCGTGAGCCTGCTGTGGCTCGGTGGTGGCCTGGGCGGGGATCCCGACGCCGGAGGCCTCTTCGGCCGGGGGCGGCGGCGGGATGAGCTCCATGGTCGTCTCGGGCCCTGGGGCCGCCTCGGAGGGCTCGGAGCTCTCGGAAGGCCCGGAGACCCCGGAGAACTCGAAAAGCCCGGAGGGCTCGTAGGACCCGGAGCTGTGCGCGGTATCAGAGGGCGTGAAGGCCTGGGAGGACTGTGAGCCCCGGAAGCTGTCGGAACTGCCGGAAGCCTCGGCGGTCTCCGAGAACTCCAACGGCTCCGCAGCCTCGGGAAGTTCGGCGGGCTCGAAGAACTCGGCCGTCCCAAAGTGCTCGGTGGTCTCGGCGTGCGGCGGCCCGGACTCCCCGCCCACGATCTCCGTCTCGTCGGCCTCCCGGCCCACGAGATCCGTAACACCGAACCCCCGGCCTACGGAGTCCTCGCGCACAGGATCCGTGGCGCCGAACCCCCCACGTACGGGATCCGCGTCCTCGGCCTCCCGACGTACGGGATCCGAGGCCCCAGCCTCCCCGCGTACGGAATCCGCGGCCCCGAACCCCCGACGTACGGGATCCGCGTCCTCGGCCTCCCGACGTACGGGATCCGTGGCCCCAGCCTCCCCGCGTACGGAATCCGCGGCCTCGAACCCCCGACGTACGGCATCCGCGTCCTCGGCCTCCCGACGTGCGGGATCCGTGGCCCCAGCCTCTCCGCGTACGGAATCCGCCGCCCCGAACCCCCGACGTACAGCATCCGCGTCCTCGGCCTCCCGACGTACGGCATCCGCGTCCTCGGCCTCCCGACGTGCGGGATCCGAGGCCCCAGCGTCCCCGCGTACGGAATCCGCGGCCCCAAACTCTCGACGTACAGGCTCCTCGCGTGCCGGATCCGAAGGGTCGAACTCCCGGCGTACGGAGTCCGTAGCCCCGGCCTCCCGGTCTGCGGACTCCCCGCGCACGCCCTGCTCGCTTGCGGGCTCCTGGCCTGCGGGCCGGTCGGCGGCGGCCGCTTCGCGCGTGGACTCTTCGCGTACGGGCTCCTCGCGTACGAGTTCCTCCGCGCCGGCGTCCGCACGGGCGGTCTCCTCCGCTGGGGAGCCCTGGCCGGCGGCGCCCGTGTCCCGCAGTGAGTTCTCCGCCGCGGCGATCAGCGGGTCCCGGCCCGAACGGCTGGGCAGGACATTGGAGTTGACCTCCGCGTTCGCTCCCGGGAGGGACATCGTGGAGGCGCTCCCGGCCGGGCCGGCGGTGGTCGCCGAGGGGACGGCGACGGACGGCGCGGCGGCGAGCAGCGCCTTGGGCAGGACGACGACCGCCGTGATGCCGCCCTGCTTCTGCTCCCGCAACTGCACCCGCAGGCCGTGCCGGTGGGCGAGCCGGGCCACCACGTACAGGCCGAGCCCGAGCCCCTCGCCGCTCTCCTGCTCGAACCCGCCCTCGGCGTCGAAGTCCGCGAGGCGGGCGTTGAGCTGGCCGAGCCGGTCGCCGGTCATGCCGATGCCCTCGTCCTGGACGGAGAGCATGACCTCGCCGCTCTCCAGGAGCCAGCCGGAGACCTCGACGGGGATGTCCGGCGGCGAGAACGACGAGGCGTTCTCCAGGAGTTCGGCCAGCAGATGGCTGACGTCGTCCGCCGCGAACCCGGCGAGGTGCGCGTGCGGCGGCAGCGCGGCGATCCGTACCCGCTCGTACCGCTCGATCTCGCTGACGGCGGCCCGTACGACGTCGACGAGCGGGACCGGTCCTGGGTGCTGGTGGCCGTGCTCGGCGCCCGCGAGGACCAGCAGGTTCTCGCTGTGGCGGCGCATGACGGTGGCGAAGTGGTCGAGCCGGAAGAGCGTGGCGAGCCGCTCGGGGTCCTGCTCGCGCTCTTCGAGGCCCTCGATGACGCCGAGTTGCCGCTCGACGAGACCGAGGGTGCGCAGGGCGAGATTGACGAAGGTGCCCTGGACGCTGTCCCGGACCCGCTCCAAGTGGGCGGTGGCCTCGGCGAGTTCGGTGCGGAAGTGGTCGCGTTCGTCGGCCATCTTCTGGCGCTGGCCGATGAGGTGCTTGCGGTCGCCCTCCAGGGTCGTCAGCCGCTCCTGGAGCGCGCGGGCGTGCGCGTGCAGCGCGTTGACTGACCGTACGACCTGGGCGAACTCGTCGTTGCGGCCGGTGAACTTGACCGGTTCCACGGTGGCCGGTTCGGCGGCGAGGCGGGCCGAACCGAGGCGCAGGACGGCCAGCGGGCGGGTCAGCGTACGGGCCATGGCCGTGGAGACGCCGACGGCGAGCAGCATCAGGGCGCCGAGGAGCGCGATACGGATCTCCAGCGCGGTGACGTCGTCGTCGCGCAACTGGGCGAGTTCCTTGGCCCGTTGGGTGTTGAGGGACGCCTCGACGCCGCGCATCAGCTCGACACGGGCGGACAGCGCCGCGTCCAGCTTCTTGGTGCCGGTGCCGAGTTCGCCGTCCGAGAGGGTGGGCTGGTCGGCGAGGTCGGTGAGGTACTTCTCGGCGGAGGTGACGTCCGGGCCGGTCACCGTGGAGTCGTACGAGGCGCGGTCGGTCTTCGGCGCGGCGCCGTGGAAGTCGGCGAGGGCCGCCTGCTCACGGACGTTGGCCTGCTGCGCGGCGGCACTGAGCGCGTCGCGCTGCCTGGTCTGGGCGGCGGACGACGTGGTGGTCGTGACGGGCAGCCCGGTGATGGGGTCCGTGGTCGTCCGGGTGGAGGTGGGCACGTTCAGGGCCGCGAGGAGCAGACCGCGGGCGGCGGCGGCCTGCTGGACGGCGGTGTCGAGGTCGGCGAGGGCGTGCGCGCCGGCGCCCGCGCGGGGCGGGATCTGCTCGGCCAGCTCCTCGGCGAGGCCGTGGAGTTCGGCGAGGACGGCGGAGTACGACCGATGCGCTTCGAGAGCACTGCTCTCTCCGGTGAGCGCCGCTCTGCGCACGGTGGCGATGCTGTCGAGGGACTTGCGGAACGCCGCGGGGGCCTCGGCCTCGACGGCCTCCGCCCGGAGCTCCTCGACCTGCCGGTCGACCCGGGCGCTGCGCCGCTCCGAAGGGCCCTCGCCGTCGGGCCGGCCGGCCGCGAGGTAGGAGGTGACCTCGTCGCGTTCGTCGGCCAGCGAATGCGCGAGGGCCAGCGCGTCCTGGGTGCGCTCGGCGAGCGTCACCAGGTTCTGGGAGTCGTTCAGCTCACCGGAGGCGGCGATCACGGACGGGGCGCCGGCTCCGGCGATCGCGGCGGCCACGACGGCGACGGCGATGATCAGCCGGCTCCGTACATGAGCGGGGCGGCCGCGGCCCGCGGGGTCGGGAGTGTCCTGCGCGGCCGATGAGTTCGGCGTGCGCCCGGAGGCCTCACCCGAGGCCGACTGCCTGCCTTTGCGCCGAGGCCGCATCATCTGCACCGGTGCTCGCATTCTTGACTCGTGTCCCGATGGGCCCGGGTGACGATTCGTCAACTCGAGTGTCGTCCCGGTACGGCTCCCGACCCTCCCAGTGCCGGTGGGCAGTGGTCGCGCATCGCCTGACCCGCCACACGAAGGAGTGAACATCGCCGGGGAGCGGCCCGGCAAGTTCCTGTGGCGCATGCGACACCCTTGCGCGGAGGGCCGGTTGGACGTCCACGGCGACCGGTGGCAAGATGCGCCGCCACGCTTCACCGGAGTTGATCATTCCATCCCAAACCAGGCGCCTGACCTGCTAGTCAAGGCCAATTGGGCAGTGGTTGCCAGCCTTTGGCGGAGCTTGTGAAGGCCTCGTGCAGACTGGCCGGATGCGCACGGAACTGATCTCGGTACCCGGTGACCCTGCCCGCCCCGACGAGGACTACGCATCGGTCGGACTTCCGGCCTCCGGACAGGGCGGTTCGCTCGTCGTCCTGGACGGCGTGACACCCCCGGCCACCGATGCCGGCTGTCTGCATTCCGTCCCGTGGTTCACGGCCCGGCTCGGCGGCGCACTGGGTGAACTGTCCGTTTCGCGAAGAGATTTGACACTCAGTGAGGTACTGGGGCACGCCATCGCGCGTACCGCCGACGCCCATCGAACCACCTGTGACCTTTCTCACCCACGCACCCCACAGGCAACAGTGGTCCTGGCCCGCTGGTCGCCGGAGTCCGTCGAGTACCTGGTCCTCTCGGACTCGGTCCTCCTCGTCGAATCCCCCACCGGCACGGTCACCCCGCTCCTCGACGACCGCCTCTCCCGCGTCCCCCGCGCCGCCCTGACCACCCACGCCGTCACCGACGCGACCCTCCGCAACAAGGAGGGCGGCTTCTTCACAGCGGCGGCGGACCCCTCGGTGGCGGCCCGCGCGGTGGCAGGGGTACTCCCGCGCACCGACGTCCGCACCCTGACCGCCCTGACGGACGGCGCGACCCGCTGGGTGGAAAAGTTCCAGGAGGGCGACTGGACAGCCCTCCTCACCCTCATCCGCAAGGAGGGCGCCCAGTCCCTGATCGACCGAGTACGGGCCCTGGAACTGGCCGACACGGACGGGGTGTTCCTGGGCCGAAGCAAGCGGCACGACGACGCGACGGTGGCATACGTGGAGCTGTAGGCAGGGGCCGCCAACGGCGCGCCCCAAAGGGGCGCGGGGAACTGCGCGACCAGCCCCCACCGCCCCGCAGCCAAAAAACCCACCCCCAAGCGGAGCACCAACGCGGAGCACCTACGAGGAGCGTTCAACCCCCCGGTTCAACCGGTGCAGCAACCGAGCCAATTCAGCCACCTCCGCCCGATCCCACCCCGCCAACTCCCTTACGTACCGCGCCCGCCGCGCACCCCGCACACGACGGAACCGCACCCGCCCCTCCTCCGTGAGATGAACGAGCCACGCCCTCCCGTCCGCGGGGTCGGGCTCACGGGCGACAAGCCCGAGCGCCTCCAGCGCCCGCAGCTGCCGCGACATCGTGGCCTTGCCGATACCGATGTACGCGGCGAGTTCGGTGGCACGCTGACGACCGCACTCCTCCAGCCGCACGAGGAGGCCGTACGCGGAGGACTCCAGGTCGGGATGGACCTCGCGGACCATCTCGCCGGAGGAGGCCCGGGCACGCCGCAGAAGGACCGTCAACTCGCGTTCCAGCGCCAGGAACTCCTGGTCAACACCGTCCTGGTCCACACCAATGCCCGGCAGGCCGGATTCCGCCCGGTGCTCCTCGCCGTTTCCGTCCTCGTTTCCGTCCCCGTGTCCGTCCTCGTGCACGTCAGCACCCATGATCCGGTCGTCCCGATCCCGAAAGTCTTCGCCCAAAACCGCCATTGCCGCAGCTGGGCCAGTATTTCGCATCCGCGGTCGGCCGCCGACTGACGCCTCCGTACGCGGAAGGCCCGGGCCCCTCGCGAAGAGGGACCCGGGCCTTCCTGCACCGGTGGCGCCCGTCACGCCGCCACCGGAACCTCCGGAACCGCACCGTTCGTCGCCGGGGACAGCGCCAGCTCCAGCACCTGCCGGACGTCCGTGACCGCGTGGACGTCGAGCTTCTCCAGGACCTCGGCCGGGACGTCGTCCAGGTCGGGCTCGTTGCGCTTCGGGATCACGACGGTCGTGACCCCGGCCCGGTGGGCGGCAAGCAGCTTCTGCTTGACGCCGCCGATCGGCAGCACCCGTCCCGTGAGGGAGACCTCACCGGTCATGGCCACATCCGTACGGACCAGCCGGCCGGACAGCAGCGACGCCAGGGCCGTCGTCATCGTGACGCCCGCGCTCGGGCCGTCCTTCGGGACCGCGCCCGCCGGGAAGTGGATGTGCACGCCCCGGTCCTTCAGGTCGGCGACGGGCAGTTCCAGTTCGGCGCCGTGCGAGCGGAGGAAGCTCAGCGCGATCTGCGCCGACTCCTTCATGACGTCGCCGAGCTGCCCCGTGAGGGTCAGACCCGCCGCGCCGGTCTCCGGGTCGGCCAGCGAGGCCTCGACGAAGAGCACGTCGCCGCCCGCGCCGGTGACCGCGAGCCCGGTGGCGACACCCGGCACCGCCGTACGCCGCTCGGCCGGGTCCTGGGCGGACTCGGGCACGTGGTGCGGCCGTCCGATCAGCCCGCGCAGATCGTCCTCGCCGACCGTGAACGGCAGCTTCCGCTCGCCGAGTTCGTGCTGCGCCGCGATCTTGCGGAGCAGTCGCGCGATGCCCCGCTCCAGGTTTCGTACACCCGCCTCCCGGGTGTACTCGCCGGCGAGCTTGCGCAACGCGCTCTCGTCCAGGGTGACTTCCTCGGTTTCGAGGCCGGCCCGCTCCAGCTGACGCGGCAGCAGGTGGTCCCGCGCGATGACGACCTTCTCGTCCTCCGTGTAGCCGTCGAGGCGCACCAGTTCCATACGGTCGAGCAGCGCCTCCGGGATGGCTTCGAGGACGTTGGCCGTGGCCAGGAACACCACGTCGCTCAGGTCGAGTTCGACCTCCAGGTAGTGGTCCCGGAAGGTGTGGTTCTGCGCCGGGTCGAGGACTTCGAGGAGGGCCGCCGCCGGGTCGCCCCGGAAGTCCGAGCCCACCTTGTCGATCTCGTCAAGGAGGACCACCGGGTTCATGGACCCGGCCTCCTTGATGGCCCGGACGATCCGGCCGGGCAGCGCGCCGACGTACGTACGCCGGTGGCCGCGGATCTCCGCCTCGTCCCGTACGCCGCCGAGGGCGACGCGGACGAACTTGCGGCCCATGGCGTGCGCGACGGACTCGCCGAGCGAGGTCTTGCCGACGCCGGGCGGGCCGACGAGCGCGAGCACGGCGCCGCCGCGGCGGCCTCCGACGATCCCGAGCCCTCGGTCGTTGCGCCGCTTGCGCACCGCCAGGTACTCGGTGATCCGCTCCTTCACGTCCTCCAGACCGGCGTGCTCGGCGTCCAGGATCGACTTCGCGCCCTGGATGTCGTACTCGTCCTCGGTGCGCTCGCTCCACGGCAGTTCGAGCACGGTGTCGAGCCAGGTCCGGATCCAGGAGCCCTCGGGCGACTGGTCGCTCGACCGCTCCAGCTTCTCGACCTCCTTGAGCGCGGCCTCGCGGACCTTCTCCGGCAGGTCGGCGGCCTCGACGCGGGAGCGGTAGTCGTCGCCCTCGTCCTCGCCGCCCTCGCCGTTGATCTCACGCAGTTCCTTGCGCACGGCGTCCAGCTGCCGCCGCAGCAGGAACTCGCGCTGCTGCTTGTCCACGCCTTCCTGCACGTCCTTGGCGATGGACTCGGCGACGTCCTGCTCGGCGAGGTGCTCGCGCAGCTGCTCGGTGGCGAGCTTCAGCCGGGCCACCGGGTCGGCGGTCTCCAGGAGCTCGACCTTCTGAGCGGTCGACAGGAACGGCGAGTAGCCGGAATTGTCGGCGAGCGCGGACACGTCGTCGATCGCCTGGACGCGGTCCACGACCTGCCAGGCGGCGCGCTTCTTCAGCCAGTCGGTGGCCAGCGCCTTGTACTCCTTGACCAGCTCGGTCACGGAGCCGGGCAGCGGGTCCGGCACGGTCTCCTCGACCGCGATCCCCTCCACCCACAGGGCGGCGCCGGGGCCGGTCGTACCGGCGCCGATGCTCACCCGGCCGCGGCCGCGGATCAGGGCGCCCGGGTCACCGTCGGCGAGGCGTCCCACCTGCTCGACCGTGCCGAGCACGCCCGTGTTCGCGTACGTCCCGTCGATCCGTGGAACAAGCAGCACCTTCGGCTTGCTTCCTCCACTGGAACCGCTGGAACGTGCGGCGGCCTGGGCGGCCTCCACCGCGGCCCGTACATCGGAATCGTTGAGGTCCAGGGGCACCACCATTCCGGGCAGCACGACCTCGTCGTCGAGCGGCAGCACGGGCAGGGTGAGCGGTGCGGACGTCAAAGCCATGATCTCCCCTTAGGCAGTCAAGTTGAGTTATGCCGACTCAATGCACATGAGCCTCCGATTGTTCCCGGGGGAGGGCGGCGTTCGCTGTCAGCGATCAGTCTTGGTCGGCGAGCGAACGCATCACCCGGGCCGGGCGTCATAGGTGCGGTGTCGGATCCGGACACCGTTGTCTGCCTTGCTGTCTTCCTTGGGGGCATCATGCGAATCGTCAAACGGACCAGGCCGGTCAGGCCGGCCGGGCTCGTTGTCGCGCTCGGCCTGTTCGTCGTGGGGGTCACCGGATGCGGCAGTGAGACCCTGACCGGCGCGGGCGGTGGCGACCGCGCTCAGCAGGTCGCCGACGCCTGGGAGGGCTCGGACGCGGCGCGGCTGTGGCGGGAGGGCTACTTCCCGATGGGTGAGGCGGTCCAGCTGCCCGATGGCGCCTTCCGCAACGAGGCCGACAAGCGCGCGTACACGACCCAGAACTTCGAGCTGCGCGGCTCGCTGCCCGACGAGGCGCTGAAGAAGGGGCAGGTCCGTTGGCGCGACGGCGACTCGCTGCCCGTTTCGGTCGCCTCCGCGCAGGCGGCGTACGAGAAGCTCGCGCGGGGCGGGAACAGCGGTCCGCGTCTCACCGTGACCGGCGCCCGGCTCGGCGACATGGCCATGTTCACCAGCCGCGGCATGGCGAAGGTCCCCGCCTGGCACTTCACCGTGAAGGGATACGACACTCCGCTCAAGCGCGCCGCGGTCGCCCCCTCGAAACTCGCCCGGTCGCCGATCAAGGCCCTGCCGCGGGACAAGGCCTCGGCCGAGCTGTCGCCGCTCGCCGGACTGGTCACCGTGGCGAAGGACGGCCGGACTCTCACCGTCCGTGCCGAGCACGGGTCCTGCGACGACGGCCCTGCCGTGGACGTCCTGGAGGGCGAGGACAACGTGGTGTTCTCCGGCTGGATCCGCGGCGTCTCCGACGGACCCTGCACGATGGACCTGCGCTTCAAGAAGGTGACGGTGAAGCTGGACCGCCCGCTCGACGACCGTATGGTCCTCGACGCGTTCACGGGCCGGCCCGTGCCTTACGCGGCTCCTCCGGGCTCCCTGTCACCGACCTGGACGTGACAGACGGAACTACGGGACGACGGGCGACGGCTACGGCTACGGCAGGGCCTGCTCGGTCCAGATGATCTTCCCGGTGCTGGTGTAGCGGGTCCCCCAGCGCTCGGTCAGCTGGGCGACGAGGAAGAGCCCGCGCCCGCCCTCGTCCTCCGTTCTGGCGCGGCGCAGCCGGGGTGAGGTGCTGCTGCCGTCGGAGACCTCGCAGATCAGCGCCCGGTCGCGGAGCAGCCGGAGCTGGACGGGTCCTGTCGCGTGCCGGATGGCGTTGGTGACCAGTTCGCTGGCGACCAGTTCGGTGGTGAAGGCCAGGTCGTCCAGGTCCCATGCGGCCAGTTGCCTGGTGACCTCGGCGCGGGCGCGGGCGACGACCGCCGGGTCGCTGGGCAGCTCCCACTGCGCGACCTGTCCGGGGCCCAGGGCACGGGTGCGGGCGACGAGCAGGGCGATGTCGTCCCTCGGGCGGACCCGGCGAGCCGGCAGCAGGGCGTCGAGTACCGCTTCGCAGGTCTCCTCCGGTGGCCGGCCGGCCGAGGCGAGGACGCCGCGGAGCCTTTCGAGCCCGTCGTCGATGTCGCTGAGCCGGTCCTCGACCAGACCATCGGTGAAGAGCACCAGCTGGCTGCCTTCCGGGAGCTCCAGCTCGACGGTTTCGAACGGCATGCCGCCGACCCCGAGCGGTGGCCCCGAGGGCACATCGAGGAACTCCACGGTGCCGTCGGGGCGTACGAGCGCGGGCTGCGGGTGGCCGGCGCGGGTGAGGGTGCAGCGCCGGGACACCGGGTCGTAGACCGCGTACAGGCAGGTGGCGCCGATGACCCCGGCGTCGAGTCCGGTGCCGTCGCCCGCCTCCCAGCCCTCGCCCCCGTCGAGCCGCCCGACCAGGTCGTCGAGGTGGGTGAGGAGGTCGTCGGGGGGCAGGTCGAGGGAGCAGAAGTTGTGGACGGCGGTCCGCAGCCGGCCCATCGTGGCGGCGGCGTGCAGTCCGTGGCCGACCACGTCGCCGACCACCAGCGCCACCCGGGCGCCGGACAGCGGGATGACGTCGAACCAGTCGCCGCCGACACCCGCGTGCGCGGGCAGGTAGCGGTACGCGACGTCGACGGCGTTCTGCTCGGGCCGGCCCCGGGGCAGCAGGCTGCGCTGCAGGGCCAGGGCGGTGTTGTGCTCGCGGGTGAACAGGCGGGCGTTGTCTATGCAGATCGCCGCGCGGCCGACCAGTTCCTGGGCCAGCGACAGGTCGTCGTCCTCGAAGGGGACGGGCTTGTCCGAGCGGTAGAAGCTCACGACGCCGAGGGTCACCCCGCGGGCCCGCAGCGGCACCGCGATCAGCGAGTGGATCCCCGCGGCGAGGGCCCGCTCGGCACCCGCCGGGTCCTGGGCGATCCAGCCGCCGGCGTCGGCGAGCACCGGTTCGAGTACGGGTCGCCCGGTCTCCAGGCAGCGGGCCTGCGGCGTGGCCGGGATGTACCGGACGGGGTCCCCGACGCCGTGCAGTCCGTCCAGATGCGGCCCCTCACGGACGGCGCCCAGCGCGACCCGGCGCAGGCCTGTGTCGGCGCCGACCGACTCCGGCTCGTCGCCTCGCAGGACGGAGTCCGGCAGATCGACGGCGACGAAGTCGGCGAACCGGGGCACCGACACCTCGGCCAGTTCCTCGGCCGTGCGGGTCACGTCGAGGGCGGTGCCTATCCGGACGCCGGCATCGTGCAGCAGCTCCAGTCGCCGGCGGGCCAGCACAGCGAGTTGTCCGACACCGGGTTCACCGACGAGCAGCCAGCCGTCGGCGCCACCGCGTTCGGCCTCGGCCTCGGCCTCGGTCTCGTCCGTGCCCAGGGCTTGCGGCTGCGGCTGGGGCTGGGGCAGAACGACGGTGGTGGCCATCCCGGCCGTGTCCCCGTTGACGGTCGCGGCCGCCTCGACCGCCTCGGCCGTGTCGCCGTTGACGGTCGCGGTGGGCATCCCGGCCAGGGACACCTTCGCGCTGTCGGCGGGGGTCGCGGCCAGTCCCGGCAGGCCGGCCTGAATCGCCTGCGCGGCCTGAACAGCCTGCGCGGCCTCGATGGCCCGAGTGGCCTGGATGACCTGCGTGTCCGCCACCGTCTGCGCGAGGTGGCGCAGTCGCGGGCCGCCGAGGATACGGGCCTCGACGACCACGCCCGCCTCGCCCGTCGCGCTCATGACCGGCCGGCGCAGCAGCGTGGCCACCCGGCCGCCGGACAGCGTCACCTCGTCGAGGGTCCGGTGCGGGGAGGCGATGAGTTCCTCGGCCTTGTCCCGCAGGACGGCGCGGTCGATACGGTCGATGCCCCGGGCGGCTCCCGCGTCGTCGGCGCCGGTCCGCGGGGGCCGCCCCGCGGACAGGTGGGCGCTGTTGGCCCGCCGGTAGGCGGCGAGGAGCGCCCGCTCCCGTTGCGTGGCTTGTTCCAGCAGCCGCTGCTCGATGTCCGCGACGGCCTCACGGACCAGGTTCAGCATGGCGGGGTCGGCGTCGCCGCGCAGACAGGTGAGATCGAGGATGCCCTCGATGCGCCCGCTGAACGGGTCCCGGACGGGTGCCCCGGCGCAGGCGAACGGCTGCATGCAGTCGGCGAAGTGCTCGCGGCCGAGGACCAGGCAGGCGCGCCGCTCCGCCAGCGCGGTGCCGATGCCGTTGGTGCCGGCGATCTGTTCGGCGAAGCCGAATCCGGGGGCGAACTGCACCGAGTCGAGACGCGCGTTCAACCCCGGGTCCGCGCCGCCCCGCTGGATCACCCGGGCCTTGGCGTCGGCGAGCACGACGGTCACCTTCACATCGGTGAGTGCCGACGTGAGCCGTTCGAACACGGGATTGGCCGCCGTCAGGAACCGGTCCTCCAGGCCCAGACCCTCCGCATAGGGGATCAGGAGCCGGTCGGACTCGAGGCCCGCGGACCGGCAGCGCTTCCACGAGTCGAGGATCGAGTCCCTGACGTCGGACTCGACCCGCGCCCCGGCCTGAAAACGTTCGTACGCACCGACGAGCCCGCCGATGTCGTCCCATGACGCGACGGACATCCGAACCACTTCCTACCCTGAAGTCGTTCCCGTCGCTCGCCGACGTCCGGCTTGTCGGGTGGGAGTTCCTTCAAGTGATTTCACGCTAACACCCAGCCGCCCAATGTGACGAAACTCATACCAACGGCCGGTTCGCCCGGTATCCTCCGGTCCGCCACCGCCGCACCGCCGGCCAGCTGGCGACCCCGATGGCCAGCGCCATCAGGTGCCCCCAGTTCGTCATCGGGTCCGTGAAAGCGACCAAATCCCCGACGACCACCCAGCCGGACACCCCGAGCACGGTCCAGCGCAGCCAAGGCGTCAGCAGCCCGGCCAGCGCGCCGACGCTCGCGGCGACGCCGAAGCTGATGCCGTAGTCGTAGCGGTGCAGCGAGCTTTCGGGGAGATGGCCGACGAGGACCGAGAGGCCGACGGGAACCTCCGTGGCCAGCGTCGCCAGGACGTGCCCCAACAGGAAGACACCGGCGGTACGCCACCCGCCGATCCGTCGCTCCAGGGCCGTGAGCACCAGCAGAAACGCGATCGCGTACGTCGAGGTGATCCCGCCCGCGACCCACAGCGCACTGGCGACGAGCACATGGACCGGGGACTGCGCCAGGTGCGCCACATCCGTACTGGACCCCTGGAGCACCCGCTCCACCAGATCCGCGTCGCCGTACTCGGTGAAGAGGGAGGTCAGGGCGAGGACGACGGCGTACCCGAGGGTGAAGGGGGTTCCGGTGGGGGTCGGGAGCACCCGCCAGGGACGGATGCGGCGGCGGCGCCGGACGGGGGCCGCCCGTGGACCGACTGCTGCGGCGGTCTCGCCGCCGTGCCCGTTCGCGCCCGCGCCCTCACTCTCGTCCCCGCCCTCGACGGTGACGGCACGCTGGCAGGGGATGCCGTCGAGCCCCGGAACGGGAGCGGCAGGCCCAGGCTCATGGACAGGGACAGAGGCATCGGGGACAGCGCAGGAACTCGCCTCCGCACCGCTCGTCCCACACCCGTCCACCTGGGACCCCTTCCGTCCCGCCCCACCCTCGGCTCCCCGCCATCCGCTGTCTATGACCGACGCCACGCACGGGCCGATTCACAGCGAACCCTCAGCCCGGCGCAATTCGGCTGCCTCTCCTGGGCGGACTTGACAGGATGGCTCCATGACCACCGCGTACGGCATTTCCCACGGCAGCCCTTTAGTCATCGACCGCCGCGAGGGACCGTACGGCGAGGTCGTGCTGCGTCGCCACGGCGAGCTGCTGCAGATCATCGCCAACGGCTGTTTCCTGATGGACACCTCCGACGGCCGCTCGGAGCGGCTGCTGGTCGACGCCGCGCTCGACGCGCTCGACGGGCGCCCCGGGCCGGACGTCCTGATCGGCGGCCTCGGCGTCGGGTTCTCGCTCGCACACGCTGCGGCGGACCACCGCTGGGGCCGGATCGCGGTCGTCGAGCGGGAGCGGGCGATCATCGACTGGCACCGGTCCGGGCCACTCGCCGAGCTGTCGTCCCAGGCCCTCGCCGACCCTCGTACGGAGATCGTCGAAGCCGACCTGGTCGACTACGTCAATGAGACATGCGACACGTACGACGCCCTGTGCCTGGACATCGACAACGGACCCGAGTGGACCGTCACGGAGGGCAACGACGGCCTCTACTCACCGGCCGGACTCGCCGCGTGCGCAAGGGTTTTGAGGGGTGGTGGGGTACTTGCGGTGTGGTCCGCCCGACCCTCGCCGGATTTCACGAAAACCTTGTGGAATGCCGGGTTCCACCGGGTGCGTACCGAAGAGATCCCGGTTGCCCGGGGCGTACCGGACGTCGTCCACCTCGGGGTCAGGCCTGGATAGCCGAGCGGTGGTCACTGCCCGTACCCTGCTGACCTGACGCGGATCATTCAAGCGTCAAGCGCAGTCATGGGATCACCCCACTGGTTCCGGAAAGCACACTTCAGGGGCGGGCGATGGAGCAGACACACACCTCCCACAACGGCACGGCGGCCACGCCGGGCGCACAGCGCCGAGTGCTGGTGGTCGAGGACGATCCGACGATCGTGGACGCCATCGCCGCCCGCCTGCGCGCGGAGGGCTTCCTCGTGCAGACGGCCGGGGACGGCCCCGCCGCCGTCGACACGGCCGAGGCCTGGCAGCCCGACCTGCTGATCCTCGACATCATGCTGCCGGGCTTCGACGGCCTGGAGGTCTGCCGCCGGGTGCAGGCGGCGCGTCCGGTGCCGGTGATGATGCTCACCGCGCGCGACGACGAGACGGACATGCTGGTCGGGCTCGGCGTCGGCGCCGACGACTACATGACGAAGCCGTTCTCGATGCGTGAGCTGGCCGCTCGCGTGCACGTGCTGCTGCGCCGCGTGGAGCGGGCCGCCCTGGCCGCGTCCACGCCCCGCTCCGGCATCCTGCGCCTGGGCGAGCTGGAGATCGACCACGCGCAGCGCCGGGTTCGGGTGCGCAGCGAGGACGTCCATCTGACGCCCACCGAGTTCGACCTGCTGGTCTGCCTGGCGAACACACCGCGTGCGGTGCTCTCGCGCGAGCAGCTGCTGGCCGAGGTGTGGGACTGGGCCGACGCGTCCGGCACCCGGACCGTGGACAGCCACATCAAGGCGCTGCGCCGGAAGATCGGCGCCGAGCGGATCCGTACGGTGCACGGCGTCGGCTACGCGCTGGAGACCCCGAATCCGTAGGGCTCCAGCGCTCCGGAGCTTCCTGGAGCTCTAGAGTTGAACACCCTGGCTGAAGGGGTAGATGCGATGAGCGGTCCTGACGCGTCGCGCAAGGGCACGGGCATTGGCTCAGGCGCGGGTTCGAGTTCGACTCCGGGTTCGGGTTCGACTCCGGGGCTGCCTCCGGGACCTCCCCCGGGACCGCCTCCGGGCTCTGTCTCCGGTTCCAACTCCGGCTCGGGGTCGGGCTCGGGCTCGGGCTCCAGTTCTGGTTCGAGCTCCTGGGGGGACGTACGCCCCTTCTCGATCAAGACGAAGCTCGGCACGCTCGTCGTCGTCTCGGTCTTCATCACCACCGGTCTGATGATGATGGCCGTGCGCACCGAGACCGAGCTGCGCTTCATCACGGTCTTCTCGATGATCGCGACGCTGCTGATCACCCAGTTCGTGGCGCACTCGCTGACCGCCCCGCTGGACGAGATGAACACCGTGGCCCGGTCCATCTCGCACGGCGACTACACGCGCCGGGTCAGGGGTGCCGACCGCCGCGACGAACTGGGCGACCTGGCCCAGACGATCAACCGCATGGCCGACGACCTGGAGGCCCAGGACCGTCAGCGCAAGGAACTGGTCGCGAACGTCTCGCACGAGCTGCGCACCCCCATCGCGGGCCTGCGCGCGGTCCTGGAGAACGTCGTGGACGGCGTCTCCGCCGCCGACCCCGAGACGATGCGCATCGCCCTGAAGCAGACGGAGCGTCTCGGCCGGCTGGTGGAGACCCTGCTCGACCTCTCGCGCCTGGACAACGGCGTCGTACCGCTGCGCGGGCGCCGCTTCGAGGTGTGGCCGTACCTGTCCGGCGTACTGAAGGAGGCCAACATGGTGTCCTCCGCGCGCGGCGGCATGGCCTCGGACTCCGGCAACCACACGCGTACGGACGTCCATCTGCACCTCGACGTGTCGCCGCCCGAGCTGACCGCGCACGCGGACCCTGAGCGGATCCACCAGGTCGTCGCCAACCTCATCGACAACGCGGTCAAGCACAGCCCGCCGCACGGCCGCGTCACGGTGAAGGCCCGGCGCGGCGTCTTCCCCGAGTCCCTGGACCTGGAGGTCCTGGACGAGGGTCCGGGCATTCCGCCCTCGGAGTGGCACCGGGTCTTCGAGCGGTTCAACCGCGGCGGAGTCGCGGCGCCGCACGGCCCCGGCAGCGACGGCGGTACGGGTCTGGGGCTCGCGATCGCCCGCTGGGCGGTCGATCTGCACGGTGGCCGGATCGGCGTGGCCGAATCCAAGCGGGGCTGCCGGATCCAGGTCACTCTTCCGGGAGCGCCATCGTTTGACAGGTTGACGTAGGGTTCGAAACGGAGCCCAAGATCCTAGAGTCCAAGATCAACGTGTGATCGGGCAGTAGGAGCAGCAGGACACGTGTCATCGTGCGGAGGCCCGGCCTTCCGCGACACTTTCCGGGACCGTCACTCCGGGTTCGCCTCGGCTCGCTGCGGGGCGTTTCCCGGGCGCGTCCGGGGTCCGCGTAACCTTTCCGCATCGGAACCTCGCTTGTTTCCCGCCATTTCCACCACCGAAACACGCTTTTCGATGTGACTTACGCGACGATGACCAGGCCCGGCCTGACCTAGGCGGCCGGGGAGGCGTAGCCTTTATTCCCGCTGTCCATCACCTTGTGAAGCGGAAGAGGGCGGTTGCCGCCGTGTCGCCACAGTCCCCCAGTAACTCGAGCATCTCGACCGAGGACCAAGCCGGGAAGAACCCCGCGGCTGCGTTCGGTCCGAACGAGTGGCTCGTCGATGAGATCTATCAGCAGTACCTCCAGGATCCGAACTCGGTAGACCGAGCCTGGTGGGACTTCTTCGCCGACTACAAGCCGGGCGGCGTCGCCGCCTCGGCGACGGCGGGTACCGCGGCCGCGGGGGCCGCGGGCACCGCCCCGTCAACGGTGCAGCCACCGGCCGCGTCTGCCGCACCGGCCGCACCCGCGGCTCCGGCCCAGGCAGCTCCGGCCCCGGCCGCACCGGCTGCTCCGGCTCCGGCCGCCCCCGCGGCGCCGAAGCCCGCGGCTGCCGCACCGGCTCCGGCCGCGGCTCCCGCGAAGCCGGCCGCCGCAGCTCCGGCCAAGCAGCAGGCCGCTCCGGCGGCCGAGGCCGCCGGGGGTCCCGAATACGTGACGCTGCGCGGCCCCGCCGCCGCGGTCGCGAAGAACATGAACGCCTCCGTCGAGGTCCCCACGGCCACGTCCGTGCGTGCGGTCCCGGTGAAGCTGCTCTTCGACAACCGCATCGTCATCAACAACCACCTGAAGCGTGCCCGGGGCGGGAAGATCTCCTTCACCCACCTCATCGGCTACGCGATGGTGCAGGCCATCAAGGCCATGCCGTCGATGAACTACTCCTTCACGGAGAAGGACGGCAAGCCGACCCTGGTCAAGCCGGAGCACATCAACTTCGGTCTCGCCATCGACCTGGTGAAGCCCAACGGCGACCGCCAGCTCGTCGTCGCCGGCATCAAGAAGGCCGAGACGCTGAACTTCTTCGAGTTCTGGCAGGCCTACGAGGACATCGTCCGCCGTGCCCGTGACGGCAAGCTGACGATGGACGACTTCTCCGGTGTCACGGTCTCGCTGACCAACCCCGGCGGCCTCGGTACGGTCCACTCGGTCCCGCGTCTGATGCCCGGACAGTCGGTCATCATGGGCGTCGGCTCGATGGACTACCCGGCGGAGTTCCAGGGCACCTCCCAGGACACCCTGAACAAGCTCGGCATCGCGAAGGTCATGACGCTCACGTCGACCTACGACCACCGGGTCATCCAGGGCGCCGCCTCGGGCGAGTTCCTGCGCGTCGTCGCGAACTACCTGCTCGGCGAGAACGGCTTCTACGACGAGATCTTCGAGGCCCTGCGCATCCCCTACGAGCCGGTCCGCTGGCTCAAGGACATCGACGCCTCGCACGACGACGACGTCACCAAGGCCGCGCGGGTCTTCGAGCTGATCCACTCCTACCGGGTCCGCGGCCACGTCATGGCCGACACCGACCCGCTGGAGTACCGCCAGCGCAAGCACCCCGACCTGGACATCACCGAGCACGGCCTCACGCTCTGGGACCTGGAGCGGGAGTTCGCGGTCGGCGGCTTCGCCGGCAAGTCGATGATGAAGCTGCGCGACATCCTCGGCGTGCTGCGCGACTCGTACTGCCGCACCACCGGCATCGAGTTCATGCACATCCAGGACCCGAAGCAGCGCCAGTGGATCCAGGACCGCATCGAGCGCCCGCACAGCAAGCCGGAGCGCGAGGAGCAGCTGCGCATCCTGCGCCGGCTGAACGCGGCGGAGGCCTTCGAGACCTTCCTGCAGACGAAGTACGTCGGCCAGAAGCGGTTCTCCCTGGAGGGCGGCGAGTCCGTCATCCCGCTGCTCGACGCGGTCATCGACTCGGCCGCCGAGGCGCGCCTGGACGAGGTCGTCATCGGTATGGCCCACCGCGGCCGGCTGAACGTCCTCGCCAACATCGTCGGCAAGTCGTACGCGCAGATCTTCCGCGAGTTCGAGGGCAACCTCGACCCGAAGTCGATGCACGGCTCCGGCGACGTCAAGTACCACCTGGGCGCCGAGGGCACCTTCACCGGTCTCGACGGCGAGCAGATCAAGGTCTCGCTGGCCGCCAACCCCTCGCACCTGGAGGCGGTCGACCCGGTCCTTGAGGGCGTCGCCCGCGCCAAGCAGGACATCATCGGCAAGGGCGGTACGGACTTCACGGTCCTGCCGCTGGCGCTGCACGGCGACGCGGCCTTCGCGGGCCAGGGCGTGGTCGCGGAGACCCTGAACATGTCGCAGCTGCGGGGCTACCGCACCGGCGGCACGGTCCACATCGTCATCAACAACCAGGTCGGCTTCACCGCCGCCCCGGAGTCGGCCCGCTCGTCCATGTACGCCACGGACGTGGCCCGCATGATCGAGGCGCCGATCTTCCACGTGAACGGCGACGACCCCGAGGCCGTCGTCCGCGTCGCGCGCCTGGCCTTCGAGTTCCGCCAGGCGTTCAACAAGGACGTCGTGATCGACCTCATCTGCTACCGCCGCCGCGGTCACAACGAGTCGGACAACCCGGCGTTCACGCAGCCGCTGATGTACGACCTGATCGACAAGAAGCGCTCGGTGCGCAAGCTGTACACCGAGTCGCTGATCGGCCGGGGCGACATCACCCTGGAAGAGGCCGAGCAGGCGCTGCAGGACTACCAGGGCCAGCTGGAGAAGGTCTTCACGGAGGTCCGCGAGGCGACTTCCGCGCCGGCCGAGGCCCATGTCCCGGACACCAAGCCCGAGTTCCCGGTCGCGGTCACCACGGCGGTCTCCCAGGAGGTCGTCAAGCGGATCGCCGAGTCCCAGGTCAACATCCCCGACCGCGTCACCGTCCACCCGCGTCTGCTGCCCCAGCTGCAGCGCCGCGCGTCGATGGTCGAGGACGGCACGATCGACTGGGGCATGGGCGAGACCATCGCC
Source organism: Streptomyces sp. NPDC050704 (assembly GCF_040654355.1). Lineage (NCBI taxonomy): Bacteria > Bacillati > Actinomycetota > Actinomycetes > Kitasatosporales > Streptomycetaceae > Streptomyces > Streptomyces sp. NPDC050704. The sequence continues at coordinate 65,414 of NZ_JBFAHW010000016.1, forward strand.
CTCGGCTCCCTGCTCCTGGAGGGCACCCCGGTGCGCCTCTCGGGCCAGGACTCCCGCCGAGGCACGTTCGGCCAGCGCCACGCGGTGCTCATCGACCGGGAGACGGGCGCGGACTACACCCCGCTCCAGTACCTCTCGGACGACCAGGCCCGCTACAACGTCTACGACTCGCTGCTCTCCGAGTACGCGGCGATGGGCTTCGAGTACGGCTACTCGCTGGCCCGTCCCGAGTCCCTCGTGCTGTGGGAGGCGCAGTTCGGCGACTTCGTCAACGGCGCCCAGACGGTGGTGGACGAGTTCATCTCGTCGGCGGAGCAGAAGTGGGGCCAGACGTCCGGCGTCACCCTCCTCCTCCCGCACGGCTACGAGGGCCAGGGCCCGGACCACTCGTCCGCCCGCCCGGAGCGCTTCCTCCAGATGTGCGCGCAGAACAACATGACGGTCGCCATGCCGACGCTCCCGTCGAACTACTTCCACCTCCTGCGGTGGCAGGTGCACAACCCGCACCACAAGCCGCTGGTGGTCTTCACCCCGAAGTCGATGCTCCGCCTCAAGGCGGCCGCGTCGAAGGCGGAGGAGTTCACGACGGGCGGCTTCCGCCCGGTCATCGGCGACGCGTCCGTCGACCCGACGGCCGTCCGCAAGGTCGTCTTCACGGCCGGCAAGGTCTACTACGACCTCGACGCGGAGCGCCAGAAGCGCGGCGCCACGGACACCGCGATCATCCGCCTGGAGCGGCTGTACCCGATCCCGGGTGCCGAGATCCAGGCGGAGATCGCCAAGTACCCGAACGCCGAGAAGTACCTCTGGGCCCAGGAGGAGCCGGCGAACCAGGGCGCCTGGCCGTTCATCGCGCTCAACCTGATCGACCACCTCGACCTCGCGGTCGGAGCGGACGTCCCGCACGGCGAGCGCCTGCGCCGCATCTCGCGTCCGCACGGGTCGTCTCCGGCGGTGGGGTCGGCGAAGCGGCATCAGGCCGAGCAGGAGCAGTTGGTTCGGGAGGTGTTCGAGGCGTGAGCCTCTGAACGCGCCTGACCACCCTGACCACAGGGCCCGTTCCCGGAGTTTCCGGGGGCGGGCCCTGTAGTGCGTATGCCGGTCTTCCGCCCCGCCCTCTACGTGGTCTGGGGTTCGAAGTCCCAGTAAGGGCGGACGCGGGACCGGGCCGCGACGGTGTGGAGATGCTCGGGGCCGAGGGTGGCGGCGAGGACGTTCAGGGCCTCCGCCTCCGCCTTCTCCGCCTGCCGGGGCTGCCCGAGCGTCCGCAGATCGGCGGCGAGGCCGATGCGGGCGGACAGCGTCAGCGGGTGCGTACCGCCGAGGGTCGTGGCAGCCCTGGCAGCCGTGTCCCTGCTGAGGGCGACGGCGGACTCGGGATCGCCGAGGAGGTTGCGCAGGGCCGAGGCGTTGAGGGCGCAGCCCAGGGTCCAGGGGTGGTCGCCCCCCACCGCCGAGGCCATGCCGGCGAGGGAGCTCTCGGCGAGCCCGTACGCCGCCTCCCGCTCACCGACGCTGCGCAGGATCAGCGCGTGGTTGGCGCGGGCGCCGGCGGCGTAAGGATGCGGGGGGCCGAGCAGGTCTTCATAGCGGGCGACGACGGACTCGCTGATCCGGCGGGCCTCGTCGATGCTGCCGTACTCACGGGCGAAGCAGCTCTGGCTGGTGGCGAGTATCAGCGTCAGCGGGTCCGTTTCGCCCAGGACGCGCTCGCAGCGCTGGAGCACGCCGGCAAGGAGCGGTCCTGCCGCGTCACGGTCGCCGACGCGGTGGCGGCACAGGGCGAGGTTGTGTTCGGCCCGCAGGGTCTGCTGATGGTTGGCGCCCGTCACCTCGCGGTGCTGGTGCACGCTGCGTTCCTGAAGTGACACGGCTTCGGAATAGCGGCCCAGGAGGCGCAGGTCGGTGGCGCAGGAGATCTGCGAATCAAGCGTCCACACGTCGTCCGCCCCCAGGAAGCGCCGTCGGTCGGCGAGCGTCCGCTCATCGATGTCCAGGGCCTGCCGGTAGCGCCCGAGCAACCGGAGCGAGACCGCCAGGTTGTTGCGTGCCGCCAGGAGGGTGTGACGGTCCGCCCCCGCCACCTCCCCCAGGAGTTGTTCGTAGCCCTCGACGACCTCCCGGGAGAGGGACAAGGCCTCGTCGTAGCGGGCGAGCGCGCGCAGATCCGCGGCGAGGCTGCCGACGGAGCGCAGATGCCCGTGACCGGGGGTCCCGGCGGCCGCGCGGTACTGCTCGACCGCCGCGCGGCTCACGGTCTCGCTGTGCCGGTACTCGCCGCACGCCCGGAGTAGGTTGGCGTAGTGGTGGCCGAGTTCCCACAGCACGGTCTCGGACGTGCCCGGACGCTCCTGCCAGGCGGGCACGGCCTGTTCGGCGAGCCGCACGCCGGCACCGTACTCGCCGGAGAGGTACATGTAGCGCAGACAGTTGAGGACCAGCTCCTGGATGGCCGGAACGGTGTCGCGCGGGACGTCCGCGTACTCCAGATGCGGAACGATCTCGGCGTAGCGGGGCCACATGTCCGTGTCGGCGGGGCGGCCCGGATCGGCGGCGGCAAGGGCCCGGCGGACCACGCCCGCGTATTCCCGGCGGTCCTCGTCGGACATGTCGTTGCGGACGGTCTGGTGCACCATGCGGTGCACGTAGAGGAACGCTCCCGACGGTTCGTCCCGTTCGTACTCCAGACGGACCACCGAGGACCGGCGCAGCTGGCCGATCGCCCTGTCCCACCTCTCCTGGTCTCCCAGCAGTCCGGCGAGGTGCTCCGGCAGTCCGTCGACCGGCGTCTGTCTGAGGAGGCGTACGGGTACGAGTCCCGGCGCGAAGAACGTGCACAGCCTCAGCAGTTCGACGGATTCCGGGGCGGACTCGCGGAGACTGTCCAGCAGGACCGACCAAGCGGTCCGGAAGGTGAGCGGGAAGTCGGCCGACACCGTGACGGCGCTCTGCTCCACGTCCGCGTTCAGGAGTTCCAGGTACTCCCCGATCGAGACGTCGGAGTCGTTGAGCCATCCCGCGGTCTGGTCCAGCAGCAGCGGCAGGTCCTCCAGCGCCTCCGCGAGCCGGTCCGCCTCCGTCTCCGTCAGCCGTGGTGCGCGGCGCCGGATGAAGGCCACCGATTCGGGCCGGTCGTAGACGGGTACTTCCAGCGCGCTGTTGTGCTCGGCCCATTCGGAGTTGCGCGAGGTGATCAGGATGTGGCCGGGCCCCGTCGGCACCAGGTCCTGGATCTGGCCCGGCTCGTCCGCGCCGTCGAGGATCAGCAGCCAGTGGGCGTACGGGTCTCCTCGGCGCAACGCGTCCCGCACCGCACGCAGCCGCTCGCCGTACTCGGCCCCTGTGGACAGCCCCAGTGCCGGCGCGAGTTCCGCCAGCTCCCGGCGAAACGACGTCCGGTTGCCCGCGTTGACCCACCACACCAGGTCGTACTCGGAACCGAACCGGTGCGCGTACTCGGCGGCGAGCTGGGTCTTGCCCACCCCGGACATGCCGCACAGCGTGACCGCACCCCCGCCGAGCAGTTGTTCGTAGGTGTCGCTGAGCAGCTGCTCACGACCGGTGAAGCGGGCGTTGGGTCGCGGCACTCCCCCGGACACCTGGGGGATCCCGCTCGGGAAGCGCGGGCCGTGCCGAGCGGCCTGATCGGACTCCGGCACGGGGACGAAGGGCAGGCCCAGGCGGGCCAGCAGGCGGCGCTCGGCCTCGTCGGCGTCCACACCGGTCAGCTCGACCGCGTCGAGAACCGCTGTTGCCGTCGGCGGGGCGGAGGGCGCGACGGAGACCGCCACGAAGCGGTGCTCGTCGGGGGCGACGACCTGTCGCAGCGCGTCGGCCCACTCCGCCGGGGTGTGCGAGCCCTGCTGGAGGTACCAGTCGCTGATGACCAGCAGGACCGGGCCCGGCGCGAGCAGGAGGTCGCGCAGGGACTCCTCGAGCCGCGTGCCGGGCGGCGGGTTCCACCGCTGGTACACGGCACGGTGTCCGTGCCGCTCCAGTCGGTCCCTGATCCAGGCCGCCCAGGCGCGGTTCAACCCGGCGAAGCTGATCGTGACGGTCTGCCGTCCCGTGCGGGTCGCGGGCCGCGTCGTCGTCGGTTCGCCGGCGTCGCCGATTCGGGGCGGACCCTCCAGCCATGTGCGTCGGCGGTCCGTCCCCCCGTCCCGGGGCCCGGCGATCCGGCCCGGACTCTCCGGTACTCCCGGAGCCGGTCGTCTGTCCGGCGAGGACACCCGTTCCCGTACCACCTCCGTGAGCCGCGCCGCCGGCTCCCGCCCCGGCTCCCGCTCCCGGATCTCCGCGCGCAGCTCCGCCTTGCGGACGGGCACGCCCCACTGGTTGCTGACAGTGAGCCAGAGCGACGCCGGCCCGGTCTCCCGGCCTGTCGACACACGGAACCGTGCCGCCCCGTACGTTCCGCCGAAGCGGTGCAGGACGACGCTCGGTTCGTCGAGGGCCGTGCAGACGAAGAACGGCGAGCCGTCGAGGGCGATCGTGAAGGTGAACTCCTCGTCCGGGTAGGGCCAGGAGGCCGGTGTGCCGTCCTGGGCCGGAAGCGGGCCCCGCAGATCGACGGTGACGAGGTAGTTGCGTCCGGTCTCGGCCCGCCGCGGCCAGGCCACGACGGGTTCGATCAGGAGAGGGCTTTCGAGGGGACGCTCGTCGCCGCTCACCACCCACCCCCTCCGCCGGGGTTCGCTTCGTCGCCCACCGCGAGCCGCAGCGTGGTGAGCGGGTGCCCGTAGTAGTGGAACATGAAGGCGTACAGGAGCCGCAGAACTCGTTTCTGCCCGATCCGGTCGACCTGCCCGTCATCGTTGCGCGTGGTCGGGACGACCGCCAGGGAGCCGAACTCCTCGACCGCGCGGGCCCGGAAGGCGCGCAGGGTGTCGGCGACGGGCCACTGCGGGTGGGTGGCCACCTCGTGCACCAGACGTCGTACCAGTGCGCGGGCCTCCAGGTCTCCGACCTTTCCCGCGGTGACGATGCAGCCGCCCGCCCCCTTGCGCAGGAAGAGTTCGGCGAAGCCGCGCAGCGCGTGCTCCCCTTGTGCCCTGTTGTCGACGAAGCGGCCGGAGTGGCAGGCGTTCAGGCAGACCAGCGAACGGTCCGCGCGCAGGACGTGCATGGCCTCGCCGTTGAACTCGGCCCAGGTGCGCTCGCCGAGCGACAGGCGCGGGACGGTCTCGCCGTACGTGCCGTGGCAGCCCATGTAGACCAGGCCGGTACGGCCCGTCGGGGTGTCGAGCGCCCGGAGGAAGGGCGTCATCTCCAGGTGCAACTGGTGTGCGTACGGAGCGAAGACACTCCCGTCGTCGGACATGTCCTTGTGGACGTAACCGAGGACCCGGCCGTGGCATTCGCCCGTCTCGCGCGGCAGGTCCTGGTCGACATCGTGCACGGTCGTCCAGCGGGCCATGACGAGCAGGGCGCCCAACAGACCGCCTTCCAGGCCGTATTGGACATCCGTCGGCACCAGGAACAGTTCCCAGGGAAGTTCGAACCCCGTGTCGTCCCACACGATGAGGCGCAACGCGGCTCCGTGCCGGGCCCGGATCAGGTTGATCCACCGGGCCAGTTCGGTCTGGTTGTCGGACCAGTGCTGAATCCCGCGCAGGATCTCCGAGGGGAACTCGCCGCCCTCGCGGCTGACGTTGCCGAGGCTGACGGCGGGGGCGGTGAGCCGGGTCGGCCCGGGCGAGCACTTCACGGTGAGGCCGCCGCACCAGCCGTGCAGCCGGTACGCGTCCTGTCTGCCGGTCCCCTCGGCGCGCACGACCCGGAGCACGGCGAAACCCTCCGGCAGGCGGGCACCGGGTCGTGCGTCGGTCCCACCGAGCCCGGCGGGCGGCTCGTGCGAACGGCGCAGATGGAGGACGGAGGCGGACTCCCGGCGGGCCGCCGCCTTCAGGCCGGGCAGGGCCGCGCGACGCATCACGCCGCCGGCTCCCGTCAGCCACCGGGCCCCACGCTGCGGCTCACCGCTCAACGGCGCCTCCCCGTCCGACGGAACGCTCGTCCCCGTACGGGATCTGCCGCTCACCGCTCATCGGCACCGCCTCCTCGTCCGTCTCCGTGCCGCGGATGGTGCGTCCCTCGACCACGGTGCCGCCCAGGGCGTCGGCCAGCGCGAACGGCAGGTCCCCGTACGGCTCTCGGGCCGCGTCCACGACGGCGACGTGCAGCCTCGTCCGGTCCATGGCTCTGATGCGCGCCGCCGCCTCGAAGGCGTCCTCGACGCCCGCCGCGGCCACCGGACCGCTGATCCGTCCGGTGCGGCCTGCGCGCAGCGGGACGTTGCCCCGGCCGTCGGTGACGACGACCAGCCAGGCCTCCGCCAGACCGTTGCCGTGCTGCCGGAACGCCCGGCGCAGCGCCTGCGCCGCCTGTTCGATGCCGTGCGCAAGCGGTGTGGCGCGACCCGCCGGGCGGTACAGCGCGGCGAGGACTCGCGGGTCGAGGACACTGCGCGCGGCGAAGGAGTCGGCCCGTAGTTCGTCCGCCGCTTCCGCGCCGCCGACCTCGATCACCTGTGCGGCGGCCCGCCCGGTGTACGCCCATTGCAGGAACGGGGCGAGGGCGTCCTGCCAGTCCCAGTCGTCGTCCCGGCAGGTGTGGTCCAGGACCAGGACGAGCATGCGCTCGGGGATGCCGGCACGGACGTGGCTGTGCAGGTCGACGGGCGAGACGGTGAACCGCTCGGCACCCCGGACACGTTGGTGCACCGCCGCTTCCCGCACGGTGTGCACATAGGCGAGATCACGCAGGTCCCTCGCCCGCCGGGTGCCGACCACGACACCGCGTGCCGAGGCAGGTCCCGCCGTGCGCTGCCAGGGGCTGCGCAGGGGCGCGAAGTCGCGTGGGGCCTCCGCGTCGTCCTCCGGGAACGGGGTGGCGGGCACGGCCGGCGCCCCGCCCTGGGCGGTACCGATTCCCTCCGGAGGCTCGCTCTCCAGCAGCGGCTCGCCGGTCTCGGGGTGCCGCCGCCGCTCGTCCCCGTCGGTGCGGCTCCGGTCGCCGGGCCTGATGCGGAGCACCGAGCCGGGCTCCGCCGACGGCGGCGGGGAGCCCTGCGCCGGAGGTTCCGATCCGGCCGGCCGCGGTACGTCGGCGACTGCCAGGCCGAGCAGCCGGGCCGCCGCGTCGCAGTGTCGGACCCCTGCCATCCGCTCCCCGTCCAGGGCGGCGACGGTGCGGGCGAGCCTCGCCAGCGCGAGTTCCCTGCGGACACTCGTGTCCGGGCCGAGAAGTTCGCGTATGCGCGTGAGTGCATGGTCGGTGACCGCCGCGGTCGGCACGCCATGGGCAGCCGCCGTACGCCAGCCGGACGGCAGGGTCGCGAACAGCCGCTCGGCGGGCGGCAGCCGCAGACCGGCCACGGACAGCCGTACGGCGAACCGGTCCAGCAGGTGCGGACTGAGCCGCCCCACGTCCACCGAACGGCAGGAGGCCAGCCAGCGCGCCCGCGGCCGGGCCCGGTGGCGCAACCCGCTGTGCTCGACCACGGCGACGTCGGCCCCCAGGAGCTGAACTGCCGCGCGCATCCCGGCGACGCTCAGCCGGGACAGATCGGGCACCACGACCAGGGGCGGCGATCCCGGGCGGCCGTCCGCCTTGATGAGCGGGCCTGGCTCCATCCGGAACGAGATGCCGTCCGGCTCCTGCCGGAGTCTGGGCCGGGTCCAGAGGTCCTCGTCCCGGCTGGTGGCACCCAGCATCAGCGGGATGGCATCGGCCGCCCGCGCGGAGCCGGCCAGAATCCCGGCGAAAAGCCGCGCCACCGGATCGGTCAGCCGGGGATCCAGGTCGAAGAGCAGCACGCCGGACAGAGCCGGATCGGCGGCGGCGCAGACGAGGGCATGGGTCAGCCGCCGGGCGAGGTCGTCCGGTTCCTCGGGCGCGGTGCCGGCGGCGTCGGAGCCGCTCGGCGGGTCGGTGGCCATGGGCGGCTCACAGGGTGTCGAAGAGGTCCTTGACGCGGGCCCGGTCGTCCGGTCCCCAGTCGAAGGTGCCGCCGTGTGCGGTCTCGGGCCGACGGTGCCGGAGTGCCATGGGCAGCACTCGGAGCAGATGCCCCGGCTGGACCCGGTCCGATCCCTCCAGCGCTGCGAGCGCGCGGGCAGCCAGCGTGGCGACGATCTCGCCGCGCTGTCCGACGGCGTCGACCCGCTCCGCCGCCTCGGCGCACAACCGGACGATCCGGTCCGGGACCTGGGTCCGCGGCACCCTGTCCCGGGCACTCTCCAGTCGCTCGCGGGTCGCCGTGTCGTCCCGCCCGGCTTCCGCCAGCCAGCCGGACCCCTCCTTCCCCAGCTCCTCCTCGAAGTCCAGCACCGTACGGATCATGCGATGCCGTGCATCGACGTCCAGCTGCTCGGCGGCGGCCATGAGCCCGAACCGGTCGAGCAACTGCGGCCGCAAGCCGCCCTCTTCGGGGTTCATGGTGCCGACGAGCCCGAAGGAGAGGTACTTGGCGGTGGCCAGGCCCTCCCGCTGCACGGACAGCACGCCCGTCGAGACGACGTCGAGAATGATGTTGACGAGATGGTCGTCGAGGAGGTTCACCTCGTCGATGTAGAGCAGCCCCTTGTCGTCCGCGTCCTCAAGGAGGCCCGGCTGGGGACGTGTCTCACCACGGATCAGGGCGTCGAGCTCCCAGCCGCCGAGGACACGGTCGTCGGTGGCGTTGATGGGCAGGGTGACGGGCAGCTCGGAATGGGCCATGAGGGCGAAGGCCCGTACGAGGGTGGACTTGGCGGTACCGCGCGCTCCGGCCATCAGCACCCCGCCGATCCGGGGCACCACGTGGTTGAGCTCCAGCGCCAGCTTCAGCTCGTCCTGCCCCACGACACGGCTGTACGGCAGGATGTGCACGTCCCCCGCCGCGCGGCTCACGACGGGTCCCCCTGCGGAACCGGAGCCGGCTCGCCCCGCGAGCCGGACGTCTGCCAGCGGAACGTGATCTGGAGCTGGGCCTCCGCCCCGCTCTTGACCAGGGCCGCCACACCGGCGTCGACCTTGATGGAGAGCTGCATCTCGATCTCGTCGGGCCGGACGTCCTCCGCGAGGTCCCCGAACCGCCGAACCGCCTGAGCCGCGCAGCGCCGGGCGAGGTCCAGCCCGTCGGTGTAGGCGTCACGGGCGACCTGGACGACTCTCTGGGCGGGGCTGTCCCGGGTCTCCTCGTCTCCGTAGACGAGGTCGAGGCCGTCGGGGGAAGCCGGGCCAAGGTCCGTGTCGACTTCGATGGGAATGGGCCCGTCCGCTCCCGCCGGGACAGGCCCCACTAAGATCACCACACGCCCCCCTGGTTCAACTCTCTTGCAGTGTGCGGCCCTTGAGAGAGATCTGGGTCATTCCCCGGTGCGCTGAGGGTTATGCGCACCGGGGCGGATCCCGGCGTCAGGTGTTGTAGGGCTCGAAGTCCCAGTACGGGCGGTTGCGGGCGCGGGCCGAGACGGTGTGGACGTGCTGGCGGCCGAGGCTGCTGTCCAGATCGGAGAGGGCCGCCTGTTCGGTCTTCTCGGCCTGTTGACGGTCTCGCAGACCGCGCAGGTCGGCCGCGAGGGCGATGCGGGCGGACAGGGTCAGCGGATGGGTGCGGCCGAGGGCCTCGGTGGCCCGGGCGACCGTGATGCGGCTGAGCTCGGCGGCAGACTCGGGGTCGCCGACGAGGTTCCGCAGCGCCGCGGTGTTAATGGCGCAGCCCAGGGTCCAGGGATGGTTCTCGCCCACCGCGGCGGTCATGTCGGCCAGGGCCTGCTCGATCAGCACATGCGCGTGGTCGCGCTCGCCGACGCTGCGCAGGATGAGCGCCTGGTTGGCGCGGGCTCCGACGATGAAGGGGTGTCCTTCGGTAAGCATCGACTCGTGGCGAGCGACCGTGCTCTCGCTGATCTCCCGGGCCGTGTCGATGTTGCCGTGCTCGCGGGCGAAGCAGCTCTGGCTGACGGCGAACATCAGCGTGAGCGGCTGTGTCTCGCCCATCACGCGCTCGCCGCGTTCCAGTACGTGGGTGAGCAGGTCCCCTGCCTTGTCGCGGTCACCGCTGCGGTAGTGGCAGAGCGCGAGATTGTGCTCTGCTTTCAGCGTCTGCGGATGGTCGCGGCCCAGGGCGCGGCGGCTCTCGAAGACGCTCTTGCCCTGGAGCGACTCGGCGTCGGTGTAACGGCCCAGGAGTCGCAGGTCCGTCGCGTAGTGGAGCTCAGAGTCGAGGGTCCACTGATGCCGTTCGCCCAGCACCACCCGCCGGGCTTCCAGTGTCCGCAGACCGATATCCCGGGCGTCCTCGTAGCGGCCGAGGAGCCGCAAGGAGACGGCCAAGTTGTTCTGCGCGCTGAGGGTGCGGTGGTCCTGGTCGCCGAAGAGGTCGTTGTTGGCCGCGAGGACCCACTGGGAGAGCTCCAGCGCCTCGTCGTAGCGGCCGAGGCCGCGCAGGTCGGCGGCGAGGCCGGCGGCGAAGCGCAGGTGCTCCAGGTCCTGCGCGCCCCGCTCCTCCCTGAGGTGGTCCACCGCGGCGCGCATGATCGTCTCGGTGCGGCCGTAGTCACCGACCGCGCGCAGCAGGTTGGCGTAGTGGTGCGTCAGCTCCCAGACCCGTTGGTGGGTTTCGCCGAGCAGGGCGCGCCAGGCCTCCAGGGCCCGCTCACCGAGGACGATGCCCGACGCGTACTCGCCGGAGACGTACATGTAGCGCAGGCAGTTGAGGACCAACTGCTGAACTTCCTTCTTGGTGCTGTGGAACGCGTCCGCGTATTCCAGTTGCGGCACGATCTCCGCGTATTCCGGCCACAGTTTGGCGTCGATGGGCCTGCGGGGATCCGCCGTCGCCAGCGCGCCGCGCACCACGTCGCCGAATTCGCGCCGGTCTTCCTCCGGGATGTCGTTGCGCACGATCTGGTGCACCATGCGGTGCAGATACAGCGACTCCCCGGAGGACGCCGCCTCGTCGCCGACCGCCTCGTGCGACTCCAGGCGGATCACCGAGTACTGGCGCAGCTGGTTGATCGCCTTGTTCCACAGCAGCGGGTCGTTGAGGAGTCCGGCGACCTGTTCGGGCAGTTCGTCGTGCGGCATCTCCCTGAGGAGACGCACGGGGATGGAGCCTGGCGCGAAGAAGGTGCACAGCCGCAGCAGGTCGACGGACTCCGGAACGGTGTCGCGCAACTTGTTCAGCAGTATCGACCAGGCGGTCTGGAAGGCCACCGGGAAGTCGGCGGAGACCTTCACCACGTCCTGGTCAACACCGCCCCCCAGCAGCGCGATGTACTCCTGCACGGACAGCTCGGAGTCGTTGAGCCAGCCCGCGGTCTGGTCCAGCAGCAGCGGCAGGTCCTCCAGTGCCTCCGCGAGCTGGTTCGCCTCGGGTTCCGTGAGGCGCGGCGCTCGGCGGCGGATGAAGGCCACCGACTCGGGCCGGTCGTAGACCGGCACCTCCAGCAGTCTGCTGTTGTGCTCACCCCACTCGGGGTTCCGGGAGGTGATCAGCACATGGCCCGGTCCACTCGGCACCAGGTCCCAGACCTGGTCCGGCTCGTCCGCACCGTCCAGGATCAGCAGCCAACTCCCGTACGGGTCGCCCCGGCGCAGCGACTCCCGCACCGCGCGGAGCCGCTCCCCGTACTCCGCGCCCGTGGTGAGCCCGAGTCTCGGGGCGAGTTCGGCGAGATGACGCCGATAGGTGACCCGGCTCTCGGCGTTGACCCACCACACCACGTCGTACTCGGAGCCGAACCGGTGCACGTACTCGGCCGCGAGCTGTGTCTTGCCCACTCCCGACATACCGTGCAGGGTGACCACCCCCGCACCCGGCTCGGCGCCCGTGAGCAGGTGATACGTGTCGTTGAGGAGTGGTTCCCGGCCCGTGAACCGGGTGTTGCGACGGGGGACCCCGCCCGACACCTCGGAACTCGCGGCCGGGAAGCGCGGACCGCGCCGCCCGCCGCTCGCGGCCTGGGACAGCGGAGTGGCGGGCAGGTCCAGCCGCTCCAGCAGGCGCCGCTCGGCCTCCTCGGCACCCACATTGGTCAGGTCGACCGCGGCGAGCACCGCGGCGGCACTGGGCACCGAGGCCGTGGTGACCGAGACGGCCGCGAAACGGGACGGATCGGGGGCCACAACCTCGCGCAGGGCCGCGTTCCACTCCTCGTGGGTGCGCGGACCCAGCTGGAAGTACCACTCACTGACCACGATCAGAATCCGGCCTTCGGCAAGCTTCAGGTCGCGCAGCAGGTCCGCGAGCGGAGCCTCGGCCGGGGAGTCCCATCGCGCGTACACGACGCGGTGGCCGCGCCGCTCCAGGCGATCCCCGGTCCACGCCGCCCAGGCCCGGTTGAAACCGGCGAAGCTGATCGTGACAGTCGGCTTCCCGGCCCCCCTCTCGGCTGGCCCGACCGGCTTTCGAGCTCCAGACATGCAGCGGCCTCCCCGCACATAATGTAAGAAATGTTAGAACCTGGGCGCGGTACCGCGATAGCGGCGGACGGGTATCCGTCACACTCGGTTCGCAACTCTCTTCCCGCTTCCCGCGTGCGCAACGATCTTCACTCGAATCGGCAACAAAAATCACCCCATTGAGCGAACCCATCGGGCCTCCCACAGCGCACGTGCGGCCTCGACATAGGCCTTCGCCCGCGCGACATGCCCCCGGGGAGCCGGGTGCTCGTCCAGTCGTTCGAAAACGGCAACCATCTGATCGACAAACCGGCGCCCCCGCGCCGTCAGATCACCCGATCCGACGAGTGCCGGCAGCACCGCCCCGACCTGCTCCCGGTACCGCGCGTGCAGCGCCCAGGCCGACTCCCGGTGGGCCTGACGGGTGACGGTGAGCGCGGAGCGCTGGAAGAAGTCCGCGAGCGCGAGATGCGAGTACGCGCCCTGCAACAACCCGTCGTACGGGCGTGGATCCGGGCGCCAAGGGGCGAAGTACCGTGCCCGCGGGCCGGCCCGATGCAGTGTCAGCATGTCGCCGAGCGCGGCCAGCTTGGCGTGTTGGAGCTCATGAACGAGCGTTGCCGCGAGCGTCGCGGGGGTGGGCGGCGTACTGCTGAGCACAGCTCCGAAGGCATCACGCCGGGTGCCGCTGCAGCTTCCACCGCGGGTCCCCGGTGACGCGCAGGGCGGCTCAGCCAGCGGAACCAGACACCGAAGCAGCCCCACAGCCTCCGCGACCCGCTGCTCACCGCCCAGCCGCAGCGCGGCAGCCGTGCCCGACCAGGCCCCCAGCCACCGCTTGCGCTCCGCGTCGTCGAGTGTGGTCGAGCCGCTCAGCCCGTGGTAGCGGGGGCCCCCGCTCACCGTGCGGTACGGGTCGAGGTCGTCCAGCGGCATGGGCCCGGCGCCGGGCCGCAGGCCGGGCAGGGCGTACGCGGGCGTCCAGGCCGGGGCACCGGACCAGGCGCCCACCCCGTTCTCCAGGCGTACGACGATGTTCGTCGCGGCGCCGGGTTGCCGCAGTGTCAGGCGCTCCCGCCGGTGCACGAGGTCGACCGGGACGTCCCCGGGCGCGGCGGTGCGCAGGGCGCCGAGGGAGGGCAGGACGAGGACTCCGTCGCGGGCGGTCAGCCGTACGGTGAACGGGATCCCGGCGCGGGCGGCGGCCACCGCGGCGAGTGCGCTGAAGTGGGCGAGGTCGTGGGCCAGTTGACGTATCGGCTGCTCCGCACGCGGCTCCGGCGCCGTGTCCAGCCCGCGTAGACAGTCCCGGGCCCACGGTCCGACCAGGGGGTGGAGGAGGCGGGCGCGAGCGGGCGAGAGGTGGGTGTCCGGGGCGGCCGACGCCACCGGCATCGCTCCGACCTCGGCCATGCCCCCAGCCCCAACCCCATCTCCGTCCCCGTCCCCGTCCCCATCTCCGTCCCCGTCCGCCGCCGCCAACAGCCCCCAGTCCTCCCGCAGCCGCCGCCGCGCCCCGGCGGAACACACCCTCCTGTCGGCGCTCTCCGCCGCGTCCAGTACCGCCCGCAGCATCAGCAGCCGCCGGGTGTCCTGGTCGCGTACCAGGAGCGCGAGGGTGTCGGGACCGCCCTCGGTGCGGCCGAGTTCGGTCAGGGCCCGGTCCGGGACCTCCGGGAGTATCACGGGGTGCCCCCTTCGCGAGAGGCGAACGACGGGACAGCGGAGATCGGAACGGCGGGGACGGGTATGGCGGAGACCGGTACGGCCCCTGCCGCGCTCCCGGCCAGCCGTCCCGCCACGTGCCGGATGAAACGCTGCAGGTCCGCGCAGTACACGGACGGATTACCGAAGCCCTCTCCCGCCCGGTATCTGTGGGCGTAGTGGCCACCGCCGCAGACATCGAGGAGCGGGCACGCCCGGCAGTCCGCGGCCAGCGCCGCCGCACCCGCCTGCCGAGCGGCCACGCCCGGGTGGCGCAGCGCCTCGTCGAAGGTGTGCCGGAAGACGTCGAGACCCGTCTCCGCCGCCCCCTCGTAACAGGACTTCAGGGAATCCACCTGCTCGATCGACCCGTCCGTCTCCACGACCACGGCGTCGAACGGGGCCAGCCCGAGCGACTCCGTCGCCGCGGGCAGCCCCAGCAGCAGGGCGACGCACTCCTCGAAGAGCCGCACCCGCGTCTCGCGCCGCCCGGCCCGCCACCAGCGGTCGAAGACGGCGCACAGCCAGTCGCCGTACGAGGCGCCCGTACGCTCCCAACGCGGGGGCGGGGCCGACCAGTTGCCGTGCGGCAGCAGCAGGTCGAGGGCCGGCGGGCGCAGGGCGAGCAGGGACTCGTACGTTTCGACGGGGTCCGTCGCCGGGTTCACCACCGTCAGGATTCCGGCGTACGACTCCGGGAAGCGGTCGGCGATCAGGCGCGCCCCGCGCGCGGCCGCGGGCCAGGAGGGGCGCCCGGTGCGGTCGACCCGCAGCGCGTTGTGGTCGGCCGAGCCGCCGTCGAGGCTGATGCCCACGCGGATGTCGTGCCGGGCCAGCACGGCGAGCCGCTCCTCGGTGAGGAGGGTGGCGTTGGTCTGGACGGTGGCGTGCACCGTGCAGGAGTCCGGGACACCGTCGCGTACGAGGCCGGTGAAGCGGGCCAGCGTGGTGGCGCCCGCCAGCAGGGGTTCGCCCCCGTGCAGGACGAGGGAGAGCGCCGTCAGGCCGTGGGTCCGCGCGTGTTCGGTGATGCGGGACGCGGTGCGGGCCAGGACACCGGGCGGTGCGGCGGCGGGGCGGGTGCGCCAGGTCCGGTCCGGGCCCTCGTACAGGTAGCAGTAGCGGCAGGCCAGGTTGCAGCGGCCGTGCGCCTTGACGATGAACTGCCGGAAGGGGAACGGCCCCGCGGCCTCCGGAGGAGCGGGAGCGTACTTTTCAGACACTCCGGCACCCCCATGGCTCGGCCCCCGCCCGTACGGACCCGCTTTCCCGGGCGGGCGACCGTCGCAAACTCGACGCGATCAAACTTGTCCGATTCAACTGAGGTAGCGACCGGAACTGTCGCCAAATGGCCGAATCTCCGGTTCCTTTGCCCGTTGCTCAGAAAGCCATTCCTTCAGAACGCGTTGTTGAATCCCCAAAGCATCTCGCTGGGCTGCCCGGCCCGTTCCCGGAGATCCGCCAACACCTCGCTCAGGACCGGGTGCTGGATCGTCCTCAGATCGACGAGTCCCAACGACAGGAGATCCGGCAGTTGTTCTCCCGGCTCCGACTCCGATTCCGACCCCGACTCCGGTTCTGCCTTCGGCTCCGATTCCGACGCCCTGTTCCGCTCATGACCTTCGCCCCGCACGCCCATCCCCAGCCCCATCTCCATCCCCAGCCCCTCTTCCGTCGCGTTCCACCGCACTCCGCCGCGTCACTCCAGCTCGGCCAGCCGTTGCATCGTCTGCCGGGCCGTCGGCTCGCTCGCGGTGACCGTGTCGTCCGGCAGCCTCGACCACTCCGCACGCGCGGCCCGGTAGGCCTCGCGGGCGGCGCGCGGACGGGCCGCCGCCTCGTAGGACATACCCCGCCAGTGGTGTGCCTGCGCGCCCCGCTCCACGGCTTCCTGGCGCCGGTGGTCCGTCTCCGCCGAGTTCTCCGCCTCGCGGGCCGCCTCCGCCGCGCTGCGGAACGCGTCGACGGCTTCGTCGAGGCGTGCCGGGCGGCCCAGGCTCCGGTACGCCTCGAACTGCGCCCGGCCCAGCTCCAGCCAGCACTGCGCGGCCAGCGGCGGATCGTCCGCCGCGGCCGCCGCGAGCCCGAAGAGGTGCTCGGCCTCCCGCAGATCCACCCGGTCGCCGCGGGTCCGGTACCGGAGCATCAGCGCCCGGCCGAGCAGCAGCAGCCGGTACGCGAGCCGTCCGCTGCCCGCGGGTGTCTCGGTGCGGCAGTCCCGCAGCACCCGGATGGCCCGGGACAGCGGTTCATGGGCCCAGGGACCGCCCTCCAACGCCGCCCGGCGCAGCAGCACTTCGCCCCATTCGGCGAGGATGTCGGCGTGCGCGGACGAGTCCCGGGGCACCCCGCGGGCGGCGGACTCGAAGCGTTCCGCGGCCTGGTGGAGTTCGCGCGGGTCGCCCGACTCCGCGTACCGGGCCGCCCGGATACGCCCGGCGCGCACCAACAGGGCGGCGCGCGGGCCCTGTTCGCGGGTGAGGGACAGCGCCTCGTCGACGCGCTGCTGGGCTTCGTCCAGGGCGCCGCCCGACCTCAGGAGGGCGTCGGCCAGGTCGAGGAGGACGCGGACGCGTTCGCGCCGGGGTTCGGCGGCGTCCGGGTCCGTACCGCCCTCGGTGTCCGTACCGCCCTCGGTCGTACCGTCGAGCGCGTTGCGCAGCGACTGGGCGCCCTGGGCGGCGTACAGGCGGGCCTGTTCGGGGTCGGCTGTGGCGCCCGACAGGCGCAGCAGGACGCGGCCGTGGGCCAGCGGGAGTTCCGGCGGGCGCCGGCGCGGGTCGGGCCAGGCGTCGGCGAACGCCTCCAGCATGCCGACAGCGCCCTGGAGCAGGGCGCTGTCGCCACCGAGCCGCCACTGCGCCTCCAGCGCGCCCACCCGCTCCAGGGTGAGCCGCAGGGCTTCCAGGTCGTCCAGGTCGGGGGCCGCGCAGGCCACCGCGTACTCGCGGTCGGCGCGGCGCAGCAGGTCGAGTGCGCCGCGCTGGTCGCCGCGGCGCCTGCGGTCGGCGGCGGCGGTGCGCAGCACCCGTGCGAGCACGGCCCGTTCGCGCTGGGCGCGCGGGTGGGCGACGGCCCGGTCGGCGGCGTTCTCCGCCTCGCGCAGCAGGTCCGCGCCGCCCTGCACCTCCCACAGCCGAAGCAGGCAGTGGGCGTACTCGGCCCACAGCTCCGGGTCGCCGCCCACGGGCCGTTCGTGCTCGGTGGCGCCGCGCAGCAGTTGTACGGCGTCGATGAGGTCCTGCACCATGCCGTCGCTGTCGAACTGCGCGACCAGCGTGCGGGCCCGGGTGACCGCCTGGTGCGTGGGGCGCTCCTCGGCCGGTCCCGTGCGCCCCCGGCTGCCGTAGAGCGCGAACTGCTCCGGCAGCGGCATGAAGCGCTCCAGGACTCGTGCGGCGACCTCGGCGAAGGGCTGCGGCACCAGGGTCGCGGCGCCGTTGTCGCCGTTCTCGCCCGGGTAACCGGTGCCGGGCGAGAACGGGCGCGGCGAGCCGCCGTCGCCGAGCTGGGCGAGGGCGAGGGCCGGAAAGTTCGGGCCGCCCTTGCCGAAGCGGTGCTCGATGTACTCGGAGCAGTGCTTGAGGACCAGCAGCGCCTCGTCCCGGCCCAGCGGCGACAGCAGCGACTCCTGCACACCGGGGGCGAACTCGTACCACTGGGCGCCGTCCGGCCCGTACCCCTCCTTGGCGCGCGAGACCAGTCCGCTCAGCAGGACCTCCGCGAGTTCGGACGGCCCGGAGTGCGGGAGCATGGTTCGCTGCACCAGCTGCATCACCGGCAGGCAGAGCGGGGCCGCCGCCAGGTAGACGGCGAGTCGGCCGGCGTCGGGTGAGGCGGTGGAGCGGAACCTGCTGACCAGTTCGAGCGCGGAGGCGCGGCGGCCGCCGGGTCCGGCCGCCGGAGCGGGCGGATGGTTCGCCCGCACCCAGCCGACGGCGCCGGAGACCGGTCCGGCGCCGGCCCCGGACAGCAGCCGCGCCCAGGCGCCGAGCGCCACCGGCTCGGGCGGCAGCACGGGCACGGGGAGGGCGCCCCGGCGGGCCTCCGGCGGGATTCCGGTCGGTGTGCGCACGCGCAGGGTGGCGGCACCGGCCAGTGCCTCGCCGCGCGTCAACTCGCCGTAGGACACGGGTAGTCGGGTGCGGTTCCACATGCGCAGCGGCAGCGGCTGGAGTACGGCGGCGGGGGCCTGCCGGGACAGGTGGTGCAGCAGCCGGTGGGCGTGGCCGCTGTGCCACAGGGGGCCGACGCAGTCGCTGACCAGGAGGGTGACCCGGCGGCCCGTGGGGTCGCTCAGCCGGTCCGCGGAGTGCAGCGGCGCCGCGTGCGCCTCCGGGCTGCGGCTGACCGCCGGTTCGCCGTCCGGACCCTGGTGCAGATGGCTGACCTGGACGTCCCAGAAGGCCCCCAACTGGCCGAAGACCTGCTCCAGTTCGGCGAACATCCGGTCCCACACGCGCATCGACGAGGAGGCGTCCATCACCAGCTGGAGCTGCGCGTCGGCCCTGGTCACTCCCCGGTACACGGGCATGATCAGGCCGCCGGCCCGGGCGCTCAGCTCCGCCGTCGCCGTCTCGTCGAGCACCGAGCGCAGCGGTGGCGCGCCGCTCCGGTAGCCCTGCAACGGCCGCAGGGCGCGCTGGAGTTCGAGCGGGGCGGGGAAGGCGGGGGCGGCGGGCACCCCGACCGGCAGCGCGGTCGCCCGGCCCTGCCCACGCGCGCCCTGTCCACGCGCGGCCTGCCCGTGCCGCGGCACGGGGTACAGGGCCACGCTCCGGTCGCCCTCTTCGTCGTACGGCTGCGGCTGCGCGGGCGCGGCGGGCTTCCGCTCGGCGGGGACGGTGTCGCCGCCGTCCGTCCGCTCACCGGCCCGTACGGATGTCGGTCCCGCGCCGGCCGGACCGGCTTGCCGCCCGACCTCCTCCTCCGTGCCACCAGTGGGGCGTACGAATCGAGCCAGCCAGAGCGTGTCGCACAGCCCCTCGGCGTCCGGATCGAGCCCGATCCCCCGCAGCCGGGCGACCAGTTCGGCGATCGGATCGTCGAAGGTGCGGCCGGTCCCGGGCTCTCGGGAGTCCGGTCCGGCCGGGACAGCGGGACCGTGGCGCGCCGCGGCGTCGGGCATCAGCGCGTCACCTCGGGCGGTCGAGTCGCTGGATGAGCAGGTCGGCGAGCCGGTCGCGACTGGGCGGGGCGGCCGCGTCGGTGAGGTAGATCGCGTTCAACAGCTGGTCGGCGGCGAGGAGTTCGCTGCGCGAGCGCTCCAGGAAGTGGGTGATGAGATCGTCGCCCGCGCGCGCGGCCTCGTCGCCCAGGTGGGCCCGTACGAAGGTGGCCAGCCGGTTGTGGTCGGGCCGGCCCAGCTCCAGGTGGATGCACCGGCGCATCAGCGGGGCCGGGAAGTCGCGCTCCCCGTTGCTCGTGAGCACGACGAAGGGGAAGGCGTGGCACTGCACCCGGCCGTCGCGCACCCGCACCTTGGTGCCGTCCGCGGTGAGCACGTCGGCCTCGCCATCGGGTAACCGGTCGGCTATGCGCTCCAGTTCGGGTATCGCGAACTCGCCCTCCTCCAACACGTTGAGCAGGTCGTTCGGCAGGTCGATGTCGCTCTTGTCCAGCTCGTCGATGAGCAGTACGCGCGGTGTGTCGGAGGGCAGCAGCGCGGTGCCGAGCGGGCCGAGCCGGATATAGCTGCCGATGCCCTCGACCGCCCCCGGCGCGCCGGCCGACCCGCCGTGTCCGGCCTGGGCGGCGATCTGCACGTCCTGGAGCCGGGCGATGGCGTCGTAGTGGTAGAGACCGTCCTGGAGCGCGGAGCGGCTGACGATGGACCAGCGCAGCACATTGCCGAGGCCCAGTTCGTACGCCACGGAGTGGGCCAGCGTGCTCTTGCCCGCACCCGGGCTTCCGGTGACCAGGAGGGGTCGGCGCAGATAGAGCGCCGCGTTGATCATCTCCAGCTCCTCGGCGCCCGGCCGGTGCAGTTCGGCGAGGTGCCGGTGCGCGCCGAGCCTGCGGTCCTGGGAACCGTCGCCGCCGGCGGCGTCCCGGCCGGCGAAGTCCCGCCAGGGCGGGGGCGCGGGCAGCCGGTCGATGCCGTCGTGGGGTTCGCCGGCGCCCCGGTAGATGAGCCACTCACTGGATTCGGTCATGTCCGGTCCTCGTCGTCGCTCGTCCACGATGGCAGCCGTCGAATGTGCTTCACGGTATCGATCCGGGGTGGGGCTGGTAAGGGCCCGGCGGGTCCGCCGGGATGGAGTCCGGTGGTCCTGTGGCCGATACGGAGTCCACGAGGTCAACGGCCGACCGGGTACGGGCCCTTGGAGTCGGCCCCCTGTTCGCGCGAGCCCGTGAAGAGGGGACTCCGGGTCCGGTCACGGCGCCTCCGGGGTTCGCGCGAGCCCGTGAAGAGGGCGCTCCGGGTCCGGTCACGGCGCCTCCAGGAGGTCCCCGGTGCCGGGCAGGGGGCGGCGCGGATCGTCGTAGAAAAGGGCTATCCCGTCGGCCCAGTAGGTTTCGGGGCGGCCCGCGCACAGCCCCGCCCGCAGGGCGTGGACGAGTTCGGGGAGCCGCTCCGCGCTGTCCGCGCCCGCGACGGTGTCGTCCGCCCCACGGTGGAACTCACCGCAGACGGCCTCCGACCGGCCGCGCCGACGCCGCCACAGGGCCACGCCGAAACCGCCGTGCACGATCCGGGCGAGCGCCAGCACGTCGTCCTCGAACCGCTGGTCACCGAAGCGGCAGAGGACGGGGACCGCGCTGTGCGGCAGCCGGCGCAGGGCCTCGGCGGGCGGTACGGGAAGGTGCAGTCCGTCCTCGCAGTCCAGGATCTCGGTCTGCGCACCGTGCGCGTGGATCCACCGCCAGCGCGCCTCGCGCTCGACTCGCTCCTCCTCCGCGGAGAGCTGCTCCTTGCCGAATGGCCCCGGCTCGTCCCCGTCGGGCAGCTGGTCGCGGTCGGCGCAGCGCACGACGACGGGGCGGTACACGCCGAGCGGTGCGTCGCCGGGCCTCAACCGCCAGGCGTCCACGGCAAGGCCGAGCAGCGGGTGGGGCAGCCCGACCTGGAGGACGGCGGGCCGCCCGGGCTCGTCACAGCGCCGGAAGGCCTCCGCGAGGGGAGCGGCGAGGTCCCCGGGCAGTGCGCCGAGGGACGCGCGCTCGGCCTCGTGGAGACGTACGACCTCGCCGGTCGGCCGGGCCACCGATATCCGCCAGTCGCAGCGGTCGGGTTCCCAGCCGCGCTGCACGATTTCGAGGAGGGCGGACAACCGGGGCGCACGCTCGGCTCCGTGCGCCACCGCGTGCTCCTGTCCGACCGGAGGGCCGGAGGGACGGGACGCTACGCCCGGGACCGCGGTCGTGGGTGATGTGCCCGGCATCACGGTCCCCGGAGCGTCCGCCCCGGGCCGCGTGACGGCGGGCAGGCTCACACCGGGAGACACCGCCAGCGGCTGATCGGTCTCGGGACGCGGGGCCGGAACCTCGGGATGCGGGGCCGGAACGACGTCCACCGCGTCGCGGCGTCTCGCCACGTCGTTGTTGTGTTCAGGGCCGGGCGGCGGCTGCGGCACCCTGGGCGGCTGATGCAGCCGGAGCCGCTCGATCCGCTGGTGCGCGAGGGCGCGCCGGTAGCGGATACCGAGGCCCTCCGCGGCCTGTCGCGCCCACTCCCACAGGGCCTGCTCCGCGCGCTGGGTACCCGGGGTGGTGTATGGACGCTCCGCGGACATGACCCGCATCGTGTAGTCGAGGACGAGTTCCAGCGCTCCGTCCCGGCGTGAACTCTCGTACAGCGCGCCGAGCCCGTCCCGCCAGCCGCGCGGCGCGGGCAGCGGGATCGCGGCCCGGCTGCCGAGCAGCGACTCCAGGAGGTCGAGCAGCGCCCGGGTGCTGACCGGCGGGGGCAGATCGGCGAGCCGGCCGAGCAGCTGGGTCCGCTCGTCCGGGCCGAGGGTGCGCCCGGGCCGCGCCCCGAGCTGGCCCTGCACGTCCGCCCACGTACTGCGATCGGAGTCGGGGTGGCGCTGCCGGTCGCGGTGGTAGCGGTCATGGGCGTGGAAGACGGCCTGGTAGGGGTCGTCGTGCTCGGCGGACACGGCCGCCGGTGGCACGGGCAGCGCGCGTAGCTGCTCCACCCCCGTCGAGGTGCCCCCGGTCCCCCGGTCCGCCCGCGACTTGAGTACGCCGATCACCTCGCCGCGCACCGGATCGACGACGGGCCCACCGGAGACGCCGGGGGGCAGCGTGTCCTGGCCCAGCCGCATCTGCACGCCCGCGGACCAGCCGCCGAGCGTGCCCTGCACCGAGAGGATGCCGTCCAGGAACTGCAGCTGTCCGCCCATCACGGTCCAGCCCGCGTAGAACACCCTGCCCTCGCCGTAGTACGCGGCCGGACGTTCGGTCACATAGACGCAGTCGTGGTCGACGGGCTCCCGCAGCTGGACCAGGGCGAGGTCCGGAGCAGGCCAGTTGCCCCCGCGCGAGGAGGGCTCGACATGGTCCGGGAGGGTCGCCGTCACCTCCCCGGGGACGGCGGACGTACCGCGGCCGG
The DNA here is from genome assembly GCF_040654355.1 of Streptomyces sp. NPDC050704. Classification (NCBI taxonomy): domain Bacteria; kingdom Bacillati; phylum Actinomycetota; class Actinomycetes; order Kitasatosporales; family Streptomycetaceae; genus Streptomyces; species Streptomyces sp. NPDC050704. The sequence continues at coordinate 88,068 of NZ_JBFAHW010000016.1, forward strand.
GACCGGTCTCGTACACCACGGTGACCTCGCCCCCCTCCTCGCTCCGTGCCACGTGCGCGCAGGTCAGAACCCAGTTCGGGGCGATGAAGAATCCGCTGCCGAGGAACGTGCCGGGTTCGTCCAGGGCATACCCGGCCCCCGCGCGATGGATGCGCACCGTCGCGGCCATGACGAGTTCACGCAGCGCACGGTGGGCGGTGTCGAGGTCGCTCGACGCGCCCTGGAGGTGCCCGTCCGTCATGCCCCGCCCCCGGCGGTGGCACCCGTCGCGCCACCGTGCGCCGGGGCGCCGGAGGACGCGCCCGCGCGCGGATCGCCCGCGGTGCCGGGGCCCTGGCCGTCCGCGCCGCGAACCGCGCCCTGGTCCTCCGTCGCGAGATCCGGTGGCGGGCCGCCGTTCCAGGTGAGGGTGACCGTGATGCCGGCCTTGGCCTCACCGTCCGCGAGCAGGCCGACCACCTTGCCTGCCTTCGCGGTCAGTTCGATCCCGAACTCCACGCTGACCTCGTCCGGCCGGACCGCGCGCAGCGGTCCCGCCAGCGACCTCGCGACACTGGTCACCACCGAGTGCAGGCTCTCGACCTGCGCCTCCACCCGGTCGGCGAACCCCGTGTCCGTGTACGACAGCTCGCCGCCCGGCTCCACCAGTTCCCCGGCCCCCGATATCCGGGCCCAGACCGGTGTCCCGTCCGGCATCGCGATACGCGCGATCCGGTTCACTCCGTCCCCCATGGCATCCCCCCGTTCCCCCGAACCCCCGCGGTCACGCCTGCCGTTGCGCAGGCTAGTGGCGGGGCGGCCACCGCGCGAGGGCCCGTCCGGCCACTCGGCGTACCTCCCTCACCACGCCTATCCTTTTCCTTGTCCTCCGCCGCCGGAAGACCTCGTCCCTTCTTCCCGTAAGGGAAGAGTTCTTCCCGCGCCGAGACATCCCCACCCCTTCACCGGACCGAGAACGACGGAGCACCACCCATGTACTTCACCGACCGTGGCATCGAGGAACTGGAGAAGCGGCGCGGCGAGGAAGAGGTCACCTTCGAGTGGCTCGCCGAGCAGCTGCGCACGTTCGTCGATCTCAATCCGGACTTCGAGGTGCCGGTGGAGCGGCTGGCGACGTGGCTGGCGCGACTGGACGACGCGGACGAGGACGACGAGTAGGGCTGCGGGACCTTCACCGCCCGGGAGGGCGAGTCAGTCGCGCGGGCGCATGAAGTCGTACGTCAATCCGAGCGCGCCGTGCGCCAGCAACAGCGCCCCCGCCAGGGTCCAGCCGCCGCTGCGTCGGCGTACGCCGCGGACGGTGAGCGGCAGCCGCCCTGCCGCCGGCTGGGCGAGCGCGAGGGCGCGGGCCCGCGGGGTGCCGGTCCAGGGGAGCCAGGGTCCGAGGCGGGCGGTGCCGAGCGCGTCGGGTTCCGCGCGAACGGCGTGGACGGCGTGGACGGCGTGGCTCCTGCCGACCCGTTCGACGGGGCGGGCGTCGGGCCGGCCGCGGGCCGCCTCGCGCAGGCGTCCGGTCTCGGTCAGGGGCGCATTACGGTGTGGCACGAGGGCCTTTCTGTTGCCGGTGCAGATGTCGCAATCCACACCAGGCCAGAAGGCCCTCACCCGTTTCAAGATCGATCAGCCGTGAACCCTGTCACCGTCCGCAACCTCCCAGGGCAGAACGCCTAAGGCAGTGGCCCAGCCGGTGAGGACGCGGTCGACCGGTTCGTCGCCGTGCAGCCAGGGCTTGCCCTCGGGGACCAGGACGCTCCACTCCCGGCCGGGGGGGCGTGCGAGGGGCCTGCGACTCATGGGGCGACATGGGCCCAGATCAGGCGTATTTACCCCTTGCCGATCCTGCCGGATCACCAGAACGGGTGTCTTGACTTCGCGAATCCACGATATATCGTGTCTATTGGAAGACGCGATATGGCGTGTTGCGTCCCGTCCCGTTCTAGGAGGTCAGCACCATGTCCGAGTGGTCCGTCGCAGAGCCGAGGAAGCTCACGTTCGACGAACCGGTGACGGCTCTCCATGTGCGCATCGTCAATGGAACGGTGAACGTCGTGGGGATCGACGAAGGTTCCACACGCCTGGAGGTCTCCTCGATAGAGGGGCCACCCCTGGTGGTGACGCAGAAGGACGGCACCCTGACGGTGGCGTACGAGGACCTGCCCTGGAAGGGCTTCCTCAAGTGGCTCGACCGCAAGGGCTGGCGTCGCAGCGCGGTGGTCTCCCTGGCGATTCCGGCGCGCACTCCCGTGGAGGTGGGCGTGGTCAGCGCCACCGCCGTGATCTCCGGGGTCGACGGGCGTGCGGTCGTGAAGGGCATCTCCGGCGACACGACACTTGTGGGGCTCTCCGGCCCGGTGCGAGCGGACACGGTGTCCGGGAACGTCGAGGCGCAGGCCCTCACCGGCGACCTCCGTCTCAACTCCGTCTCCGGCGACCTCACCGTCATCGAGGGTTCGAGCGCCTCCGTACGGGCCGAGTCGGTCAGCGGTGCCCTCATCGTCGACCTCGACGCGTCCGGCCGGCCCAGCGACGTCAGCCTGACCAGCATCTCGGGTGAGATCGCCATCCGCCTCCCCCACCCGGCGGACGCGGAGGTCGAGGTGGACACGGCGAGCGGCGCCGTCTCCAGCGCCTTCGAGGACCTCCGGGTCAGCGGAATGTGGGGCGCCAAGAAGATCACCGGCAGGCTGGGAGCGGGGAACGGGAGGCTGAAGGCGACGACCCTCTCCGGCTCCATCGCGCTGTTGCGGAGGCCTCCGGCGGAGGACGAGCTGTGGGACGAGGTGGTGGATTCCGCGGAGGGGGCCGACTCCAAGGAGCCAGGACCTGAGGACACGGTCCCTGGCGGGACCGGGACCGGGACCGAGCAGGGCAAGGGCAGGGGTTCGACTCCCGAGGACACCGAGGACGCCACTCCTGGCGGAGCCGGTCCGGGGAGTGCCACGGAACACCCCGGCACCGAAGTCGCCGACAGCCCACCCACCGAGACCGCCGACGGGCCTACCTACACTCCCAACGACGGATCGACCCACCACCCGACCGGCGGATCGCCCGGCGGCCCGACCCACGAGAAGGGGCTCTGACATGGCTCCCGTCTTTGCCCATGGCCGCCTGCGGCTCTACCTGCTGAAGCTGCTGGACGAGGCACCGCGCCACGGGTACGAGGTGATCCGGCTCCTGGAGGAGCGCTTCCAGGGGCTTTACGCACCGTCGGCCGGCACCGTGTACCCCCGGCTGGCCAAGCTGGAGAGCGAGGGCCTGGTCACCCACACCACCGAGGGCGGCCGCAAGGTGTACGCGATCACCGATGCGGGCCGGGCCGAGCTGGCCGACCGCGGGGGCGAACTGGCCGATCTGGAGCTGGAGATCCGCGAATCGGTCGCGGAACTCGCCGCGGAGATCCGTGCCGATGTGCGGGGCGCGGCGGGTGATCTGCGCCGCGAGATGCGGGCGGCGGCGAGCGAGGCACGACGGGGTTCCACCGGGGCGGGGGCCGGCGCCAAGGGGCAGCGGGGCGGCCCCGAGGGGCCCTTCGGGGACTTCACGGACCTCGGGGACAAGGAGGCGTGGCGCGTCGCGAAGGAGGAGATGCGTCGCGTCAAGCAGGAGTGGAAGGAGCAGGCCCGGCGCGCCAAGGACGAGAGCCGACGGGCCCGCGAGGAGGCCCAGCGGGCGCGCCACCAGGCCAAGGAGGCGCAGGAGCGGGCACGGGCCCAGGCCCAGGCGGAGTTCCAGCGGGTCGCCAAGCACGTCCAGGAGCAGGTGCAGGACCACTTCGCGCGGGGCGACTGGCCGACGGGGGTACGCGAGGGGCTCACCGAACTCGCCAAGGAGTTCGGTGAGTTCGGAAAGGACTTCGGCAAGGAGTTCGGGAAGGACTTCGGCTTCGGCCGGCCGGGGTCGACGGGAGCGGCGGGGACGACGGGGGCAGAGGCGGCGGGGGCCGGGGCGAAGGAGCCCGACTACACGGTCACCCCGGAGGACTTCCCCGCCGACTACGAACCCGCCTGGGCCCACGAGGACTCCACGGGCGACCCCGCCCGCGACCTGGACCGGCTCCTCGACCGCTTCCGCGACGACATCCGCGACACGGCCCGCGACTACGGGGTGACGGAGGAGCAACTGCGCGACGCCCGCCGCCGCTTGTCCACAGCGGCGGCGCACATAGCGGCCTCACTGAGGAAGCCCAAGGCCTGAGCGGGGGACGGGGGAGGCGGCTTCGGGGTCCGGCATACGGCCTCGGGGTCCGGCGTACGGCGTCCGGCGTCCGGCGTCCGGCCTCGGCAACTTCCGGGCGCTCGCCCTGAAGTGAGGCGGGCGCCCCCGCCTCGCCGCTCCGGCCCCCGCAGGCGTCCTCAGCCCTCCCCCAACAGCTCTCCGCCCGCCCTCAGTCCACCGTCACGTTCAGCCTGCCTTCGCCTCTCCCCCGCCGTACAGCACCCGCCGCAGCGACGCGTAGGTCACCCCGTGGTCGGCCAGGACCTCGGCGGGGACGCCGGGGCGGGCGGTGAGGGCAAGGAGGAGGTGCTGGTCGCCGATGCGCCGGTCCCGCTGAGCGAGGGCGATACGCAGAGACTCCGTCAGGAGGTCCTTGGCGCCCCGGGTGAACGGACGATGTCCGCCGACGAACCCGGACAACCACCCCTTCCCGCGCCCACCGCTCTTCCCCTCGGCCTCCAACGCCCCCTCGCCATGGGCGTCTTCGACCCGGGAGACGATCTCCGAGACATCGATGCCCAGCCCGGACAGCGCGTCCGTGTCGGCCCGGGACAGCCCGCCCCGGCGCCGCGCCTCCGCCAGGGCCCGCTCGACGGACTCCCTGCGCCCTGCGAGCCCCAGCGACGCCAGGGCAAACGACGCACGGCTGCCCTCTCGGTCGAGCAGGGCCAGCAGCAGGTGCTGTTCCTCGACCGTCCCCGCGCCCAGCCGCTCGGCATGGCCGACCGCGCCGAGTACCGCCGCGCGAGCGTCCTTGGTGAACCGTTCGAACATCACTGCCTCCCGTACTTCTTGTGCACGGCCTGCCTGCTGACACCCAACTCCGCGGCGATCTCCTGCCACGACCAACCCTGATTGCGCGCGCTGCGTACCTGCACCGCTTCGAGCTGCTCCACCAGTCGCCGCAACGCGGAGACTGCCCGCAGCCCGATCCGCGGATCGCGGTCGCCCGCGCGTTCGGCGAGATCCGTTGCTTCGGTCATGACGTCAACTTAAGTTGACGCACCCGTCAATGTCAACCACGGTTGACATCGGTGGGTGCGTGAGGGGCAGGCCCAGCAGGTCAAGGCGCCCGGGAGGTCAGGGCGCTGTCAGAACGACCTTGCCGAAGAGGTCGCCGGAGGCCACCTTCTCGAAGCCCTCGCGGGCGCGGTCGAGCGGCAGGACCGAGTCGATCACCGGGCGGACATCGGTCGCGGCACAGAAGGCCAGCAGGTCCTCCAACTCGTCCTTCGTGCCCATCGTGGAGCCGACGATCTTGAGTTCGAGGAAGAAGACGCGGGTCAGTTCGGCGTGCGAGGGGCGGTCGCCGCTCGTGGCACCCGAGATGACCAGGGTGCCGCCGGGCTTGAGGGACTTGACGGAGTGGGACCAGGTGGCGGCGCCGACCGTCTCGATCACGGCGTCCACGCGCTGCGGCAGCCTGGCGCCGGACTCGACGGCCTCCACCGCGCCCAGTTCGACGGCCCGCTTGCGCTTCGCCTCGTCACGGCTGGTGGCGAAGACACGCAGGCCCGCCGCCCTGCCCAGCACGATCGCGGCGGTGGCGACACCGCCTCCGGCGCCCTGGACGAGGACCGAGTCGCCGGGGCGTACGCCCGCGTTGGTGAAGAGCATGCGGTACGCCGTCAGCCAGGCCGTGGGCAGACAGGCGGCCTCCTCGAAGGAGAGCTCCTTCGGCTTCGGCAGGACGTTCCAGGCGGGCACGGTCACCTGCTCGGCGAACGTTCCCTGGTATCGCTCGGTGAGGATGGAGCGCGGCTCCTTCGGTCCGACGCCGTGTCCTGTCTGGCCGATGACGGAGTGCAGTACGACCTCGTTGCCGTCCTCGTCGATGCCGGCGGCGTCGCAGCCGAGGATCATCGGCAGCTTGTCCTCCGCGAGGCCCACGCCGCGTAGCGACCACAGGTCGTGGTGGTTCAGGGAGGCGGCCCTGACGTTCACGGTCGTCCAGCCGGGGCGGGCCTCGGGGGTGGGCCGGTCCCCCAACTCGAGTCCGTTCAGCGGCTGGTCACGGTCGATACGAGCAGCGTAGGCAGCGAACATGTCCCCGACCCTAGGCTTCGCCCCGCCCCGACGGAACCACCGCCTTCTGTGACCTGAGCCTCCGGCGGTTGGGCGGTTGTTTGTCTGCGGGTTCGGTGGGGGCTGGTCGCGCAGTTCCCCGCGCCCCTGGGTTGGTGGGTGGTGGGGTCGGTGCCGCGACGGGGTATCCGATCGCCGCTCTGGGATATTCGGTCATGGCATGTTGCCGCGGCGATCGGACACCCCGACACGACCCCTCACGCCGGAGAGCCGAGTGCGGGAGGGTGGGGCCTGCGCTGCAGACCCCACCCGGCCGTTGTCTTTTGTCTTTTAGGGGCGCGGGGAACTGCGCACCCAGCCCCCACCGGCCCGCAGTGATCACACCACCCCAAGCCCCCCGGTCTTTGTCTTTTAAGGGGCGCGGGGAACTGCGCGACAAGCCCCCACCGGGCCCGCACCCTACAAACCACCCCAAGCCACCCCAGTCCTTTAGGGGCGCGGGGAACGGCGCGACCAGCCACGACGGACCCGCAGACGAACACCACCCCCCGCCGGAGGCAAACCACCCACCCAGCCGCACCGCAAGGTAAAAAATCGGGTCCCGCCCACCAGGACGGGACCCGAAAAGGGGAACCGGCGACCAACGACCGGCAAGGGCTCAGCGCCGAGCGACACCCTCCGCCCGAGCCGCCGCCGCAACCGCCGCGGTAACCGCCGGAGCAACCCGCTCATCGAACGGCGACGGAATCACGTAGTCCGCGGCAAGGTCGTCCCCGACGACCGCAGCCAACGCCTCCGCCGCCGCGATCTTCATCCCCTCGGTGATCCGAGAGGCCCGCACCTGAAGCGCCCCGGCGAAGATCCCGGGAAACGCCAGCACGTTGTTGATCTGGTTCGGATAGTCGGAACGCCCGGTGGCGACGACGGCCGCGTACTTGTGGGCGACATCCGGATGCACCTCAGGATTCGGGTTCGCCATCGCGAACACGAACGCGCCCTCCGCCATGGAAGCGACGGCAGGCTCCGGCACCGTACCGCCGGACACCCCGATGAACACGTCGGCCCCGGCGAGCGCGGACTCCAGCGACCCCGAAAGCCCCGCCTTGTTGGTCAGAGTGGCAAGCTCCCGCTTGACCGGGGTCAGATCGTCCCGGTCGGCCGACACGATCCCCTTGCGGTCCGCGACAGCGACATCCCCGAGCCCCGCCTCCAGCAGGAACTTCGCGATGGCGACCCCGGCCGCACCGGCGCCGGAGATCACCGCACGCAGCTCCCCCAGCGTCCGCCCGGTCAGCCGCGCGGCGTTCCGCAGGGCCGCCAGCGTGACGACAGCGGTCCCGTGCTGGTCGTCGTGGAAGACGGGAATGTCCAGCCGCTCCTGCAGCCGCCGCTCGATCTCGAAGCACCGGGGCGCCGAGATGTCCTCCAGGTTCACGCCCCCGAAGGACGGCGCCAGCCGCACCACGGTCTCGATGATCTCGTCGACCCCCGTGCAGTCGAGCGCGATCGGCACCGCGTCCACGCCGCCGAACTGCTTGAAGAGGATGGCCTTCCCCTCCATCACGGGAAGGGAGGCCTCGGGACCGATGTCCCCCAGCCCCAGAACCGCCGTCCCGTCCGTCACCACGGCGACCACGGACGACTTCCACGTGTAGTCGTGGACGAGCTCGGGCCGCTCCGCGATGGCGCTGCAGACCTTCGCGACACCGGGCGTGTACGCCAGGGACAGGTCGTCCTTGTCACGGACGGGCACCGTGGCCTGCACGGCCATCTTGCCGCCGCGGTGCAGCGCGAACGCCGGGTCGAACGAGTCGAAGGAATCGAGGGGCGCGCCCCCGCCCTCCTGATCCGTACCGCGGCCCGTACTGCTGTCGCTGCGAGGATTGACGATCTCCGCTGCCACTTTGTTTTACCCCTTAAGTCTTAAACGGTTGAGGGTGTCCACTCCTGGTGAGGCGTGGGCGGGCACCGCATATGTCCCTGATGACTCTCACGTACGGGTACGTACGGGTACATACGCGACGGGCGCGTCGCACACGCGCCCTGAGCCCCGGATGAGGGGTGTAAGGAACCTTCTTACCGGACGGACGGCACCGCGGACGAGTCCATAACGCGAAGGTCACATGTCGACCGGCGAAGGTCACACCCTGACCAGCGGGAGGCCGTATACCGGAGAGCGAAGGTCACATACCGGTGACAGGACAGCCGACCGAATGTGCCGAACGCGCCCAATATGCGAGCGGATCGCCGATACGCCCCTGATGCGGCGCAAGTGCGGAGAAGCGGTCGCTCCAGTTGCGGGATCCACCGAAGATTTTCCGGTCGTAACAGGCATTTCCCGCACAAGATCCGGTCTTGATGTACCGAACTGGCCCGGTTCGGGGGTCACCCGTTATCCGATTTTGACATGGCGGGCACCCTGAAGGCGTAAGTCCGAATGGCAAGATGCCGTCATCACACGAGGTCGCGACACCCGATGGTGTGTGTTCTCGTCGACCCATCGGCTCCTGCCGACCCATCGGCAACTCCACCCACCCGCCGGAGGAACCCACCATGACCGCACGCTCCACCCGTCGTACCACCGCCGCGCAGTCCCGAATAACCGCGGTCGGTGCGATCGCGGTCGCCGGCGCCCTGCTGCTCGCCGGCTGCGGTGACCAGACCGACGACAGCGACGGCGGCTCGGACACCACGGAGACCAGCGCGGCCCCGCTGGCCGACCAGCTGCCCAAGGCCGTCCGCGACAAGGGCGTCATCAAGGTCGGCTCGGACATCGCGTACGCGCCGGTCGAGTTCAAGGACGACTCGGGCAAGACCGTCGGCATCGACCCGGACCTCGCCGACGCGATGGGCAAGCAGCTCGGCGTGAAGTTCGAGTTCGAGAACGGCACGTTCGACACCCTGCTCACCGGTCTGCGCTCCAAGCGGTACGACATCGCGATGTCGGCGATGACCGACACCAAGGACCGCCAGGAGGGCATCGACGCGGACACCGGCAAGAAGGTCGGCGAGGGCGTCGACTTCGTCGACTACTTCACCGCCGGTGTCTCGATCTACACCAAGAAGGGCGCCGACCAGGGCATCAAGACCTGGGAGGACCTCTGCGGCAAGAAGATCGTGGTCCAGCGCAACACCGTCTCGCACGACCTGGCCAAGGCCCAGGCCAAGGAGTGCCCGGCCGGCAAGAAGCTCGGCATCGAGGCCTTCGACAACGACCAGCAGGCCCAGACCCGGCTGCGCTCCGGCGGCGCCGACGCCGGTTCCTCGGACTTCCCGGTCGCGGCGTACGCGGCGAAGACCTCCGGCGGCGGCAAGGACTTCGAGGTCGTCGGCGAGCAGGTCGAGGCCGCCCCGTACGGCATCGCGATCGACAAGTCGAACGCCGAGCTGCGGGACGCCCTGAAGGCCGCGCTCGACGCGATCATCAAGAACGGCGAGTACGAGAAGATCATCGCGAAGTGGGGCGTCGAGGCCGGCGCCGTCAAGGAAGCCACCGTCAACGGTGGCAAGTGACCGCGTTTCCCAGCGGCGCTGAAAGGCATCATCCGTGACTGTTGACATCGACAAGACGGCCGGCCCCGAGGACACTCCCCCGGCCGGACCGGAGGCCATCAAGGCCATCCCGGTCCGGCACTACGGGCGGTACGTCTCGGCCGTCATCGCGATCGCGATCTTCGTCTCGATCATCTACGCGTTCGCTCAGGGCAAGATCAACTGGGGTGCCGTACCGGACTACTTCTTCGACGACCGCATCATCAAGGGCGTCGGGCAGACCATGCTCCTGACGGTCCTCTCGATGGTGATCGGCATCGCGGGCGGCATCCTCCTCGCGGTGATGCGCCTGTCGAAGAACCCGGTGACCTCGTCGATCGCCTGGTTCTACATCTGGTTCTTCCGCGGCACCCCGGTCCTGGTCCAGCTCGTCGTCTGGTTCAACCTGGGACTGGTCTTCCAGTACATCAACCTCGGTCCGATCTACAAGGACTACTGGTCGAGCTTCATGACGCCGTTGCTCACGGCGCTGCTGGGGCTCGGCCTGAACGAGGCCGCGTACATGGCGGAGATCTGCCGCGCCGGCCTCCTCTCGGTCGACGAGGGCCAGACCGAGGCCTCGCACGCCCTGGGCATGAGCCACCAGAAGACCCTGCGCCGGATCGTGATCCCGCAGGCGATGCGCGTGATCGTGCCCCCCACGGGCAACGAGGTCATCAACATGCTCAAGACGACCTCGCTGGTGTCGGTGGTGCAGTTCTCCGAACTGTTCCGGTACGCCCAGGACATCGGGCAGTCCTCGGGCGCACCGGTGGAGATGTACTTCCTGGCCGCCGCCTGGTACCTGGTCCTGACCTCGGTGCTCAGCGTCGGGCAGTACTACATCGAGCGGTACTACTCGCGCGGTTCGAGCCGTACGCTCCCGGACACGCCGTTCCAGAAGATCAAGGCGAACATGCTGTCCCTCGCGAGCTGGAGGCGCTGACCCATGAGCACGGCAATGGTCAAGGCCGAAGGCGTCCACAAGTCCTTCGGCCACGTCGAGGTCCTCAAGGGCATCGACCTGGAAGTGAAGTCCGGCGAGGTCTTCTGCCTCATCGGCCCGTCCGGCTCCGGCAAGTCGACGTTCCTGCGGTGCATCAACCACCTGGAGAAGGTCAGCGCCGGGCGCCTGTACGTCGACGGGGAGCTGGTCGGCTACCGCCAGAAGGGCGCCAAGCTGTACGAGTTGAAGGACAGCGAGGTCGCGCTGAAGCGACGGGACATCGGCATGGTCTTCCAGCGCTTCAACCTGTTCCCGCACATGACGGCGCTCGAGAACATCATCGAGGCGCCGGTGCAGGTCAAGGGCGTCAACAGGGCCCAGGCGCGGGAGCGCGCGACGCAGCTCCTTGAGCGGGTCGGCCTCGCCGACAAGGCGGGCACCTACCCGTCCCAGCTGTCCGGCGGCCAGCAGCAGCGGGTCGCCATCGCGCGGGCCCTCGCGATGGACCCGAAGCTGATGCTCTTCGACGAGCCCACCTCGGCGCTCGACCCCGAGCTCGTCGGTGATGTCCTGGACGTCATGCGCGACCTCGCCGAGTCCGGCATGACGATGGTCGTCGTCACCCACGAGATGGGCTTCGCCCGCGAGGTCGGCGACAGCCTCGTCTTCATGGACGACGGCGTGGTCGTCGAGTCGGGCCACCCGCGCGACGTCCTCACGAACCCCCAGCACGAGCGCACCCGGTCGTTCCTGTCCAAGGTCCTCTAGCGGACTCTGGGAGCGCGCACGAAAGGGGCGGTACGGGACTCCCGTACCGCCCCTTCGGCCTCTCGGCCTACTCGGCCAGCCCGCCTACTTCAGGGCCAGCACCAGCGCGTCCGACGGTGAGCGCCACACCGGGCGGGCCTCGGCGAAACCCTGCTCACGCAGCACGCGCGCGTGCCACTCGGCGGACGGGGTGTCGCCGTCGGCGTGCTCGCCGTAGATCTCGAAGCGGCGGGCGGTGGGCCCGGCGAGCACCGGGTCCTTGGCGGCGAGCTGCCACCACTCGGACCAGTCGAGGACACCGGCCGCCTTGGCGCGATCCATGTGCGCGTGCCGCTGCGCGCGCTCCGCCGCGTTGATCCGCGGGGTGAACTCGTCGATCATGTGGTCCGCGTTCATGAACACGCCACCGTCGCGGACGAGTTCCGCGACCTGACCGTAGAGGGCCGCGAGGGGTTCGCTGTGCAGCCAGTGGAGGGCGGTCGCGGTGAGGACGGCGTCGTACGAGTCGTACGGCAGCAACGTCGGCCAGTCCGGGTCCTTGAGGTCGGCCGTCACGAACGTGACCCGGTCGTCGTCCGCGAAGGTGCCCTCGGCGATCGTCAGGAGCGCGGGGTCGAGGTCGACACCGGTACTGACCGCCTTCGGGAACCTTTCGAGCAGCCTGGCCGTGATACTTCCCGTACCGCACGCGAGGTCCAGGACTCGCGGCTCCGGGCCCACCAGGGCCTCGACCATGTCGAGCATGACCCGGAAGCGCTCCTCACGATCGGGGAGGTACCACTCCTGCTGCCGGTCCCAGCTCTCCTGCCACGCCTGCCAGTCGGCTCCGACGGTGGTCGTCATGGAAGCCCCTCTCTTCCCCAGTGTGTAATACCCTGAGAGCACGGTTAGTCATTACTCTCCCGCCACCAGACCATAGAGCGCCACCGTAAGGACTACAAGTGGAACTGGCCTATTACTCGGATTACGCCGTACGCCTCGTCAACAGCGAGGAGCCGGCCCGGGACAAGGACTCGCTCACCTCGGTCGAAGCCATCCACGATCTCTTCGGCGGCAACGAGGGGGTGGCCCGGCGGGCCACGGACGCGGACGTGACACGCTTCCGGGGCGTACGGGCCAGGCTGCGCGCCGTCTTCGAGGCGGCGGACGGCGGCGACGAGACGCTCGCCGTGGACCTGCTGAACTCACTCCTCCTGGAGTTCCCGGTGAGCCCGCAGATCTCGGGGCACGACCACCGGGACGACAACGGTCGCCCGCTGTGGCACATGCACCTGGCGGACCATCCCTCGAACGCCACGGCGGGCTACGCGGCCATCGCCGCGATGGGCCTGGCCTTCCACCTCACCGAGTACGGCGTGGACCGCCTGGGTCTGTGCGAGGCGGCGCCGTGCCGCAACGCCTACCTCGACACCTCGACGAACCGCTCACGCCGCTACTGCTCGGACCGCTGCGCGACCCGGGCGAACGTGGCCGCCTACCGCGCCCGGAAGCGCCTTGAGGCGGACCGGTCGGACAGCACGGGCCGGGCGGCGGACAGCGCCCAGCGCGCGAGTGCCAACGGCGATCGCTGATCCTTCTTGAGCGGCCGGTACCGGAACCACACCTTCGCCAGGACGAGTTCCTCGGGCACGGTCCCGTAGTCGGTACTGTCCCCGCCGGCGTACGCGTTGTCGCCGAGCACCCACCAGCCGCCTTCCCGGCGTTCGGCCGCGCGCTTGACGACCAGCAGGTCCTGCTGGAACGGATGCCGGAGAACGACCACGTCCCCGGGCCTGATCCGCGCCCCGTACTGCACGAGGAGCCAGTCCCCGTGGTGCAGCGTGGGCACCATCGACGGCCCTGTCACCTCCGCCCTCCCGAAGGGCGGGACAGTCCTCCCGCGCTCGGTCTCCTGCGACAGCTCCGGCATCACCGGCACCTCCCCGGTCCTATCCTCCACGAGTCCCAGTCTCACCCCGGACTTTTGTCCTAAGCCCATGGGGGCACTCGCGAAAACCCGTCCCTCACGGAGTAATGTCGCACGTGAGAAGACGATCACGAGGAAGGACAGCTCAATGCTCTCCCGCCTGTTTGCCCCCAAGGTGAAGGTCAGCGCACACTGCGACCTGCCCTGCGGTGTGTACGACCCTGCCCAGGCCCGCATCGAGGCGGAGTCGGTGAAGGCCGTACAGGAAAAGATGGCCGCCAACGACGACGCGCACTTCCAGGCTCGCGCCACCGTCATCAAGGAGCAGCGCGCCGAGCTCGCCAAGCACCACGTGTCGGTGCTGTGGAGCGACTACTTCAAGCCCCCGCACTTCGAGAAGTACCCGGAGCTGCACCAGCTGGTCAACGACGCCCTCAAGGCCCTCTCGGCCGCGAAGGCTTCGACCGACCCGGCCACGGGCCAGAAGGCGCTGGACTACATCGCCCAGATCGACAAGATCTTCTGGGAGACCAAGAAGGCTTGATCCAGGGTACGTTCGCCACGACCGGCGGGCGGTGCACCCTCGCAGGTCAGCGAGCAACCGAAGGGGCTCGGCCGATCAACGGCCGGGCCCTTTCGGCCTTTCCGGAGCCCCTGGGGTGGGTCGGGTCCCCGCGACCCGAGGGCGCGCGAACTTCGCGCACGCCCCGAGAATCGCCACTACACCCTCGCATAACGCGCACATGGCGCATGATGCTCCTTTCGCACAGCGATCCCAGGGGGAACCATGCGCACCCGCACCGCCACCGCGGCACTCGTCACTGCCGGGTTACTCGCACTGATCGGCTGCGGCAGCGGCGTCGACACGGCCGGCACCGCCGACACGGCAGTCGACAAGCCGACGGCCGTCCAGGACGCCGACGACACCTCCGCCTCCGCCGGCGACAAGGCCGAGCCCGGCGGCACCGACGCCGAGACGGCCGGCCTGCCCAACATGGTGGGCAAGGGTCTCCAGTCCGCACAGGACCAGGCGCAGGAGGCCGGGTTCTACGGGCTCACCTCGCACGACGCGCTCGGCCGTGGCCGTATGCAGGCCTTCGACCGGAACTGGAAGGTGTGCGGCCAGGTTCCGCGGGCCGGCGAGCACCCCACCGACACGGAGGTCGACTTCGCCGCGGTGAAGCTCGAAGAGGACTGCCCCGCCAAGGACGCGGGCGAGCCCGAGCAGGCCGGGGCCACGATGCCCGACTTCGAGGGCAAGTCCGTCAAGGCCGCCCGCCAGGCCCTCGACAGCGGCACCGGCATCACCGTGCACGACGCCTCCGGACAGGACCGGTTCGTGCTCATGGAGTCGAACTGGCAGGTCTGTTCCCAGGAACCGGCCGCCGGCTCCACGCTGGACGGCCGGCCGGTGACGTTGGACGCCGTGAAGTTCGAGGAGTCCTGCTGACCGACACCCACGGACCGACCCGACTCGGCCACAGCTGCGCGGCCGGGCTTTCGAAAGCCCGGAGGTGATCGCGCCGGACCACCTCACCGAACCGCCCCATTCGGCGGCGCCGGCTCAGGTGCACCGGTACTCGCCGAGGCCGCCCGGGCCGACGATCGAGCTCTTGTCAGTGGGCCGTGGGATGCTGGGCGGATGATGCCGGAGGACCTGGTGCGGTTGCGCAGGGCACGCGACCGGATGGACCGTGAGTACGCCGAGCCGCTGGACGTGCCCGCGCTCGCGCGGACGGCGCTGATGTCGCCCGGCCACTTCCAGCGCAGCTTCCGGGCGGCCTTCGGCGAGACGCCGTACAGCTATCTCATGACGCGCCGCATCGAGCGGGCGAAGGCCCTGCTGCGGAGGGGCGACCTGAGCGTGACGGAGGTCTGCTTCGCGGTGGGGTGTACGTCGCTGGGCTCGTTCAGTTCCCGCTTCACCGAGCTGGTCGGCGAGACACCGAGCGCGTACCGGGCGCGGCCGCACGAGCAGGGGGCGGCGATCCCGGCGTGCGTGGCGAAGATGTACTCGCGACCGGTGCGCGGACGGCAGGCCGAACCCTTGGTCTGAAGTGGTCTGAAGTCGTCTGACGCCGGTCGCTTCGGTCTGACCTACGATCGCCGGATGAGTGAGGATGTCGTGGGTGCGGGTCCGATCCGCTGGATGTATGCCTTTGTCGACCGGCCCGTCGAGGGGTTCGGCCGCGCCTGTGACTTCTGGACGACGATCACGGACACCCGGCTGTCTCCCTTCAGGGGCGAGCTGGACGAGTTCGTGACGCTGCTGCCGGACGGGGCCGACCCGTGCGTGAAGGCGCAGGGCATCGCGGCCGGCGACGGCGGCGCGCATCTCGACCTCGCGGTCGAGGACGTCCCCGAGCTGGTGGCGTCGGCGCTGCGGCTCGGCGCCACGCTGGTGTCCGACCACGGCAGCTGGGCCGTGCTGCGCTCGCCCGGCGGCCAGTTGTTCTGCGCGGTCCCGTGGCACGGCGAGTCGGCCCGGCCTCCGGTGGCCAAGGCCCCCGACGGCACGACGAGCCGCCTGGACCAGGTGAGCATCGACCTGGCTCCGAACGCGTACGACTCCGAGGTCGCGTTCTGGACGGACCTCACCGGCTGGGCGTCGCACACCGGCGCGCTCCCCGAGTTCCATCTGGTGAAGCCGCCTGCCGGGCTCCCCCTCCGAATCCTGCTCCAGCGTCTCGGCGAGGACCGCCCCACCGCCGCCCATCTCGACCTGGCCTGCTCGGACATCGACGCCACCCGCGCCCGGCACGAGAAGCTGGGCGCCGCGTTCGTGAGCCGCGGCGCACGCTGGGTGGTCATGCGGGACCCGGTGGGCGGCACGTACTGCCTGACGGGCCGGGACCCGGAGACCGGCAGCCTGCCCACGGGCTAGCAGCCTGCCCACGGCCAGGGGGCTTCCGGCAAGGGGTGCTTCCAGCTAGGGGACGTCTGCGGACAACAGCGGGGCGGGAGCTTGCTGTGGCCCCCGGATGACCGGCGCCTGCGGCTCCGCCGAGTCCTGGAACGACAGGGTGAGGACGCCGGCCATGACTACGGCCACCGTCCAGACGACCGCCACCAAACGCCTTCGCCCGCGCCTCGTCATGCGCGCTCCCAGGGCTCCACGGCGGTCACCGCGTCGACCGGAAGCGGGCCGTAGATGTGCGGGAACTCCTCGCCGCCCGGCTCCGGTGCCTCGTACTTCAGCGGCGCTCCGAGCCGTTCGGCGTCGATGACCAGCACCACCAGCTCGTCGGGGCCCTCGTACGCCCCGTACAGGAAGTCGGCGACGCGCGGCAGCTGGGTCCGGGTCGAGCAGTGGATGAAGCCCTCCTCCTGGAGGGTCCTGCCGCGCGTCGACATCTCGTACGTGCCGGTCGCGCGGGCCGCATCCCACAGGGCGCGCTCGGTGATGTGCAGAAGTTCGGGCATGGTCCACACGCTAAGGGGTCAGGCGGGCCGCGCGGGCCCGGAGGTACCGCTGTTCCGGCAGGCTGAGGGTCTTGGCGGCCGCCGACTCGTAGGCGGCGCGGGCGGCTTCGGGGTCGCCGGCGCGCTCCAGGAGGTGGGCGCGGACCGCGTCGAGGCGGTGGCCCGTCGCCAACTCGGCTTCCAGAGGGTCCAGTTCGGTCAGGCCCGCCCTCGGGCCGTGCACCATGGCGACCGCCACCGCGCGGTTGAGGCGTTCGACAGGGCCGGGGGCGAGGCGTACGAGGATGTCGTAGAGGCCGAGGATCTCGTGCCAGTCGGTGCTGTCGGGCGAGGGCGCCTCGTCGTGGACGGCGGCGATCGCGGCACGCAACTGGTAGGGGCCCAGCCGGTGTTGGGGCAGGGCCTCGGTCACCAGGGCCACGCCCTCATCGATCGCCGCCTTGTCCCACAGCCCGCGGTCCTGCTCGTCGAGCGGGACCAGCTCGCCGTGCGGCCCGGTGCGCGCGACGCGGCGGGCGTCGGTGAGCAGCATGAGCGCGAGCAGGCCGGTCACCTCGCAGTCACCGGGCAGCAGGCGGTGCACCGTACGGGCCAACCGGATGGCCTCGCCCGCGAGTTCGGCACGCTGGAGCGTCGTCCCGGAGGTGGCCGTGTACCCCTCGTTGAAGATGAGGTAGAGCACGTGCAGGACCGCGGGCAGCCGCTCCTCCCAGTTGTCGGGGCGCCCGAACCGCGCACCCTTCACCTTCTGTTTGGCCCGGCTGATCCGCTGCGCCATGGTCGCCTCCGGCACCAGGTGCGCGCGGGCGATCTCGGCCGTCGTGAGACCGCCGACGGCGCGCAGCGTGAGCGCGATCTGCGAGGGCGGGGTCAGGTCGGGGTGGCAGCACAGGAAGAGGAGAGTGAGCGTGTCGTCCTCGGAGGGCGCCCGGTCGCCGCCGTCGGCTCCAGGCGGTGATACCCAGAAGGCATCACGCGGTGCGAGGGCCGCCGCCCGCTCCTCCCGCCGCCGCCGTGCCTCCTCGCTGCGCAGCGCGTCCGTGAGCCGCCGCGAGGCGACCCTGATCAGCCAGCCGCGCGGGTTGTCGGGCACTCCGGCCGCCGGCCACTGCCCGGCCGCGGCCAGCAACGCCTCCTGCACGGCGTCCTCGGCGGCGTCGAAGTGCCCGTACCGCCGCACGAGCGCGCCGAGGACCTGCGGCGCGTGCCGGCGCAGCAGGTCCTCGGTCGCGGTCGTCCGTCTCGGGGGACGGCTCACACGTCGCCGCCGTCGCCGCCGATCGGCCGGATGACGACCGGGTACGCCCGCTGGCCCTCGGGCTCGGGGCACTCAAGGATCCGCTCGGCGATCTCCGTGACCCGCTCCAGGCTCGCGCAGTCCAGGACCCAGTAGCCGGCGAGCAGTTCCTTGGTCTCGCTGTACGGGCCGTCGGTGATCACGGGCTTCCCGTCCGGACCCTTGCTGACATGCCGCGTCCGCGCGGGCTCCGTCAGGCCCTGGGCGTCGACCAGTTCGCCGGACTCGGCGAGGTCGTTGTTGAGAGCTCCCATGAACGCGAACATCGCCTGCATGTCCTGCTCGCTCCAGGCCGGGGAGCCCTCGGTGGGCCTGCCCTGCATGCCCTCGTAGTCCGCCTGTGAGCCCTGCACCATCACCAGGTACTTCATGAGTCCGCTCCTTCGACTGGGGCCGCCCGCGGTGGGCGGCTCTCGCAGGGGACGTCGGAGCCGGCCGTCGAGTCTCTACATGCCGGCGCAAAGAATTCTTCGGGCGGGCGGAAACCGCCCGGGATCAGCTCAGGCGTCCCGCTCCGCCTGCGACTCCGGCGCATCGGGCGGTCCGGGCTCGACGGTGAGGGCGGGCTCCGCCTCGGAGTCCTCTTCCTCGTACGCCGCGCACCGGAGGTTCTGGCAGGGGCCGGGACCCCAGATGGGCACGAAGACTCCCATCGTCTTGTGCCGACGCACGACAGTGTCGACGGGCTGCTTGCAGACCGGACAGACGTACTCATCACTGGCCATACCTCCAGGGTAGGACGGTACGGGCCGGGCCGACAGACGAGCGACCATACGAGCCCGAGCCGCGAGCCGCGAGCGACTGTGCGGGCCGTCCGCCGGTCAGCGCTTCCTGCTGTACGTCCGCACGACCGCCCCGTTCTTGAACGTGCGCACCTCCTCCAGCGTGAACTCACCGACGGCGAATCCGGAGCCGAACATCGGCATGCCGGAGCCCAGCACGACCGGATACGTCTTGACGACGAGCTCGTCGATCTCGTCGATCAGCTCGCCCGCGAGCTGCGAGCCGCCGCACAGATAGATGCCGAAGTCGCCGTCCTCCGCCTTGAGCTCGCGGACCCTGCCGACCAGGTCGTCGGCGATGATCTCGACGTGCGGGTCGGGCGACTTCTTGAGGGTGCGCGAGGCGACGTACTCGCGCATGTGGGCGTACGGGCTGGTCACGTCCATGTCCAGGGCGATCTGGTAGCTGGCGCGGCCCTGGATGATCGTGTCGTACTTCTTGTTGGGCAGGTCGTCGATGCCGACGGAGCGGCGCCCGTGGGTGGGCATCGTCTCCGGATACTCGGCCTTGAGGAACTCGAAGAACTCCTCGTCCACGAAGCGCATCATCATCTCCGCGTCGCCGCTCGGGTCGCCGATGAAGCCGTCGATCGAGCAGGCGATGAAGTAGGTGAGCTTTCGCAAGTCGGCCTCTTTCCGTAGGGTGTCCCGTGAACCACTCCATTCATAGTGCTTCAACTGTAGTGGTTGCAAGGAGATTTCCGAGGGTTTCCCGTACGGGACTCAAGTGGGAGAGAGGTTTCCGGATGGCGAGCAACCCGGAGCGCCGGGCCGCCCTGGTCGACGCCGGTGTGGAGGTGCTGGCGAGCGAGGGGGCGCGCGGACTGACATTCCGCGCGGTCGACGGCGAGGCGGGGGTGCCGGTGGGCACCGCCTCCAACTACTTCACCGGCCGCGACGACCTGCTGCGCCAGATCGACGCGCGACTGCACGAACGGCTCGCGCCGGACCCGCGGGTGCTGGCCGACCTCATGACGGGGCCGAGGGACCGCTCCCTGGTCACGGCGTTCATGCACGACCTCATGTCACGCGCGCAGCGGGACCGCACGGGCTATCTGGCGCTCCTGGAAATGCGCCTGGAGGCCACCCGGCGCCCCGAGCTGCGGGCCTCGTACACGAAGACGATCCGCGGCGACCTCGAGTACGGGATGGAGTTCCACCGCTCGGCGGGCCTCCCCGGCGGCGACGACACCGTGACGGTCCTCTACCTCGCCATGCTCGGCCTGATCCTGGAACACCTGACCCTGCCGGGAGTACTGGACGGCGTACTGCCGGGGGTGAGCGTGCCGGAGGGCTTGGTAGAACGAATCGTGGAGACAGTGGTGCCGAACTCGAACGCCTGAGACACGCCCCTCAAGGGGCGCGGGGAACTGCGCGCCCAGCCACAGCCGACCCGCACCCTACGAACCGACCCCCGGCACCCCAGTCTTTTAGGGGCGCGGGGAACTGCGCGCCCAGCCCCCACCGCCCCGCAGGCTGCTCACGACCCGGCACTCCCCGCCCTACCCGCGGAGCGATTCGCTTCACGCCACATCGGCCACATGGGCGGACCCGAAGGAAGGTCCAGGACACGGCCGGTGGAGGCAAAGCCGAGGCGTTCGTAGAGGACCCGGCTACGGGAGCTGCTCGCTTCCAGGTACGCGGCCAGGCCCTCCCCGTCACACCGGCCCAGCACGTGCTCGATGAGCGCCGTGCCGAGGCCCTCGCCCTGCCTCCCGGGCGCCACGGCGATCATCCACAGGTATTCGTGAGCCCTGCCCTTCGGGTGGATGTCGGCCGTCAACCGGCCGATCAGCTCGACCCGTTCGTTCTCGGGGTCGACGGCCTCGCGCAACAGGGCCGGCCCGTCCTCGTCCTCCTCGTGGGCCTCCGCCGGCACCGAGAACCACAGCGCGCAGGCCGAACCGTCCTCGGTGATGTCCACGTACCCCTCGTCGAGCACGATGTCGAGGAAGGCGCCCATCAGCAGCGGATGTCTGCGCCGCCGGTGTTCCGCGTCGGGGAAGACCCAACCGCTCACCGGGTCGTCCTGAAAGGCCTCGTCGAGAAGCCGCGTCACGGCCTCCCGGTCGCCCTCGCCCGCTCTGCGGATTGCCACGCCCATGCCCCGCCCCTTCACCTCAACCGACCGTGCTCACCTGGCCGTTGAAGCCTAGGCGATCACCCCGTCAAGGGGCGACGGGTCCCGCACACCGTGGGGATGTGCGGGGCCCGCCGGAACCGGAACCCCTCCGCCGCGCCGCGTCGTCAGGCACCACGCGGCATCTGTGGCTCCGGTGTCTCATTCGCGGTACGGCCCGTGACAGCCGTACCGCTTCGGGTGTACGGGAGCCGGGAACGTCAGGCGGCCTCCCGCCTTTTCACTCACCCGTCACTCGTCACCTACCTCCTCACGCGCCACGCGGCTCCGGCCTCCCCGTCACGTGCTCCGCCGCGTCACGAACTCGGCCAGCGACAGGAGCCCTCCCGCCGCTTCCGGGTCCGGGACGGCCCGGGACAGATGGTGGAGGGACCGGGACATCCGGTCGGCGGCCTGGAGTTGCGCCCAGTCGCGGCCGCCCGCACGCTCGACGGCCAGGACCGTGCGCTCCAGATCTCCGTCGGCGTACGGAGCCCGGTACAGCTCGGCGAGTTCGACCGCGTCCGGCGTACCGGAGGCGAGCGCGGCGACCACGGGCAGGGACTTCTTGCGGGCCATGAGGTCCGCCCCGGCCGGCTTGCCGGTGTGCCCCGGATCCCCCCAGATGCCGATCACGTCGTCGATGAGCTGGAAGGCGAGCCCGGCCTCACGGCCGAACGCGTCCAGCGCCTCGACGTCCGCCTCGCCCGCGCCCGCGTACAGGGCCCCGAGCGCACACGCGCAGCCGAGCAGCGCTCCCGTCTTGGCCTCGGACATCGCGAGAACCTCGTCGAGCGTGACGTCGTCGGGACCCCGGCGCTCCATCGCGGTGTCCGTGTGCTGCCCCGCGCAGAGCTCGACGACACAGTTCGCGAGCCGGGCGGCCGCCGCCGAGGACGCCGGATGCGGATCCTCGGCGAGCAGCCGCTGGGCCAGCGCCTGCAGAGCGTCCCCGGCGAGGATCGCGTCGGCGTCGCCGAACACGGTCCACGCGGTGGGCCGGTGCCTGCGGGTGGTGTCCCGGTCCATGACGTCGTCGTGCAGCAGCGTGAAGTTGTGCACCAACTCCACGGCGGCGGCCGCCCGTACGGCCGTCGCGTGCTGCCCGCCCAGCGCCCGGACCGCGGTCAGCACGAGTGCGGGCCTGATCGCCTTGCCCGGATTGCCTGCCGCCGGAGTGCCGTCCGCGTGCTGCCACCCGAAGTGGTAGAGCGCGATCCGCCGCAGGGGCCCTGGCAGTGACTCGACGGCCCGGCGCAGCTCGGGGTCGACCGACGCCCGGGCACGCTCCAGGATTCCTTCCGCCTCCTGCCCGTCGGGCGCCCCGTGTCGCCCGTCCCCGGCAGGTCCGTGGCGTCCGGGAACGGACCGCCCTTCGATCGGGTCCCGCCCTTCGACGACCGGTAACGGGCTCTGCTGTGTCTCCGTCATGAGCTCACCCATGGGTCCGCCTTGGAGAGTTCGCGGATGGTGGCGGTTCCGCTGCCGCTGGGCGCGTACTCAGTCGGTCTACCCGCGCAGACGTGCGGGAACACGGCGGGCGCCGTGCGGGACGTCACCGCCAGCGGCCGATCTCGACGTTCTCCAGGACCCCGAGCGCGTCGGGCACCAGGACCGCCGCCGAGTAGTAGGCCGTCACCAGGTAGGACATGATCGCCTGCTCGCTGATGCCCATGAACCGCGCGGACAGGCTCGGCTCGATCTCGTCCGGGATGCCGGCCTGCTGCAGCCCGATGACGCCCTGGTCGGCCTCGCCGGTACGCATGGCGATGATCGAGGTCGTCCTCTCCTCGGTGACCGGGATCTTGTTGCACGGGTAGATCGGCACGCCGCGCCAGGTGGGGATGCGGTTGCCGCCCATGTCGATGGTCTCGGGGACAAGACCCCGCTTGTTGAGCTCGCGGCCGAACGCGGAGATCGCGCGCGGGTGGGCGAGCAGCAGCTTGGTACCGCGCCGCCTGCTGAGCAGTTCGTCCAGGTCGTCCGGGCCGGGCACACCGTCGTGCGGCTGCAGCCGCTGGTCGTACTCGCAGTTGTTGAGCAGCCCGAACTCCCGGTTGTTGACGAGCTCGTGCTCCTGGCGCTCCTTCAACGCCTCCACGGTGAGCCGCAACTGCTGCTCGGTCTGGTTCATCGGCTGGTTGTAGAGGTCGGCCACGCGTGTGTGGATGCGCAACACGGTCTGGGCGATGCTGAGTTCGTACTCCCGTGGTGCCGCGTCGTAGTCGACGTACGTTCCCGGGATGGCCGCTTCTCCGGTGTGGCCGGCGGCGAGGTCGATCTCCTTCTCGCCGTACTTGTTGGCGCGCTGCTCGGGAATCGCGCGCAGCTGCTGAAGGTGCTCGTTCAGCGACTCGGAGCGCTCCGCGATCTGGTCGAGGTCCCGGCGGGGCAGCGCGAGCACCGTACAGGCCGTGACCGCGCGGGCCGTGTACTCCCAGATGGCGTCCGGGTCGGTGATCGCCTGGTCTCCGAAGTAGGCCCCGTCTGCGAGGACGCCGAGCACCGAGTCGTCCCCGTACGGACCCGTGCCGATCTTCTCGACCTTGCCGTGGGCGAGCAGGAACACCTCGTCGGCCTGGCTGCCGAAGGAGGCGAGCACGTCGCCCGGGCCGAACTCCCGCTGCTGGCAGCGCTGGGCGAGCTCGCCGAGCACCTCCTGGTCCTCGTACGTGCGCAGGGCCGGCAGTTCGCCCAGCTCCGCGGGGATGACCTGAACGCGGTCACCCGTCTTCACGAAGGTGACGCGGCCGTCGCCCACGGAGTAGCTGAGCCTTCGGTTCACCCGGTACGTGCCGCCCTGCACGTTCACCCACGGGAGCATGCGCAACAGCCATCGTGAGCTGATCTCCTGCATCTGTGGTGCGGACTTCGTGGTGGTGGCCAGGTTCCGCGCCGCGGATGTGCCGAGACTCTTCTGCGGCTGATCCTGGTCCGCGCGGATCTCTTCGCCTACCGACATGAAAATGCCCTCCCAAATCGCACAATGAGCTGCGGGGCAAGCCTTCCATCACGGACCGTGTCGGTGCTATTACACGAAAGAGCGGGAATGGATCTTCGATTTCGGGGCACAACGTAGAACCCGTCCGGCCGGTCGACAGGTCGCGGCGGCCGAGCCCGCGGGCCATCCTGGCCGGGGAACTTCAAGATCCGGTCGCCCGTTGGGCCGGTAACGGACGAACGACGAGGAGACGGCAATGGCAGGCTTCCTGGACCGCGCCAAGGAACAGGCCCAGCGTGGCCTCACGCAGGGCAAGCAGAAGCTCGACGACGTGCAGGCGCAGCGGGCGGGCGGCGAGCTGCTGAAAAGCCTCGGTGCGGCCTACTACGCCGAGCAGCGCGGCAGCGGTTCGCCGCAGGCCACTCAGCAGGCTCTCCAGGCCCTGGAGAGCCACATCGCGACACACGGGGACAGCTTCCTGCGCGCCTGACACGGCCCGACCGTGCCGCTGACGGGGCACTGACCGGACGCTGACCGGATCGGCTCGCACGCTGTGCGAACAAGTGGTTCAGGGCTGCGGGGTTCCGGTACAAGCAGCGGTACGAGACGGCCACGACCGGTGGCCGTCGCGCCCCGTGTAAGGAGGCGGTCGTGGCCCCACCCATGTCCGCGGGCAGCTTTCTGGGCCGGCTCAAGGACGAAGGGCTCACTGTCGTCGAGGTCGGCGACTGGGAGCATCACAACCGCAATCACAAGGGGCCGTGGGGCCCCGTCCACGGCGTGATGATCCACCACACCGTGACCTCGGGCAGTGCGCGGACGGTCGAGATCTGCCGCGACGGCTACAGCGGCCTGCCGGGCCCGCTGTGCCACGGCGTGATCACCAAGGACGGCCGCGTCCACCTCGTCGGCTACGGCCGTGCCAACCACGCGGGCCTCGGCGACGACGACGTACTGCGCGCGGTCATCGCCGAGAAGGGCCTCCCGCCGGACAACGAGGCGAACACCGACGGCAACCGCCACTTCTACGGCTTCGAGTGCGAGAACCTCGGCGACGGCCAGGACCCCTGGCCCGAGGCCCAGCTGGCCGCGATCGAGCGGGCCGCGGCGGCGGTCTGCCGTCACCACGGCTGGACTGAGCGCTCGGTGATCGGCCACCTCGAATGGCAGCCGGGCAAGATCGACCCGCGCGGCTTCACGATGGCCGCCATGCGGGAGCGCATCGGGGGCCGCCTCAAGTGACAATGGCCGGGTGACCGGCCCCGATGTCCCCGACACCCCCGAAGCGCTCGACCTCGGTGTCCTGCGGCCGCGACTCCCGTCGCCGCTGCGCGAGACGGCGGACGAGCGCTTCGCGCGGCACGGTGTACGGCTGCTGCTCAAGCGGGACGACCTGATCCACCCCGGCCTGGTCGGCAACAAGTGGCGCAAGCTGGCCCCGAACCTGCGCGCCGCGGCGGGCCGTACGGTCCTCACCTTCGGCGGCGCGTACTCGAACCATCTGCGCGCCACCGCCGCCGCGGGCCGGCTGCTGGGGCTGCCCACCATCGGCGTGGTCCGCGGCCAGGAACTGGCCGACCGGCCGCTGAACCCGTCCCTGGCCCGGTGCGCGGCCGACGGTATGCGGTTCCACTTCGTCGACAGATCGACGTACCGCCGCAAGAGCGAGCCGGCGACGCTGACCGACGTCCTCCGCGCGGCCGCCGCCGAGGACGCGTACGTGATCCCCGAGGGCGGCAGCAACCCACTTGCCGTGCACGGCTGTACGGCCCTCGGCGAGGAGCTGCGCGGCCACGGCGGTATCGACGTGGCCGCGCTCGCCTGCGGCACGGGCGGCACGCTCGCGGGCCTGGCCGCCGGTCTTGCCCCGGATCAGCGCGCACTGGGCATCCCCGTGCTCAGGGGCGGCTTCCTGGCCGCGGAGATACGCACCCTCCAGGGCGAGGCCTTCGGCGGCCCCCGAGGCGACTGGTCCCTCGACGACCGCTTCCACTTCGGCGGCTACGCCCGCACCACCCCCGAACTCGACGCGTTCGCCGCCGACTTCGAGCGGCGTCACGGCCTGCCCGTCGAACGTCTCTATGTCGCCAAAATGCTGTACGGGCTTGTCGCTCTCACGGAGGAAGGCGCGTTCCCGCGCGGGACGGTGATCGCGGCGGTCATCACCGGCCGCCCCGACTCCCCGGCAGCCCTCTAGGTCGTCTCCCGGAACGCCGCCGCCTCTTCCAGGTCCAGTCGCCGCAGC
Source organism: Streptomyces sp. NPDC050704 (assembly GCF_040654355.1). Classification (NCBI taxonomy): domain Bacteria; kingdom Bacillati; phylum Actinomycetota; class Actinomycetes; order Kitasatosporales; family Streptomycetaceae; genus Streptomyces; species Streptomyces sp. NPDC050704. The sequence goes on from NZ_JBFAHW010000016.1 coordinate 114,266, forward strand.
AGCGTCCGCAGCATCTCGTCGTCGATGAAGCGGGCGTCCCGCAGCCGCACGAACACATCCCGCTCGGCCGCGATCATCTCGCGCGACAGCCGCCGGTACGTGTCGTCCACGGTCTCCCCCGTCACGGGGTTCACCGTTCCGAGCCGCTCCCACACGGCGTTGCGGCGCCGCTCCAGGACCGCGCGGAGCCGGTCGGCGAGCGGTGGCGGCAGGGCGTTGCGCTCGTCGCCGACGAGTTCGTCGAGGCGGCGCTCGGCGGCCCGGGACGCCTGCGCCTGGGCGTTCGCCTCCGCGAGCGTCTCGGCCTGCGCGTCACGTCCCGGCAGCTTCAGGAGGCGGATCAGCGGGGGCAGCGTCAGCCCCTGCACCACCAGCGTCCCGATCACTGTCGTGAAGGTCAGGAAGAGCACCAGGTTGCGTCCCGGGAACTCCTCCCCGCCGTGCACGGTGAGCGGGATGGAGAAGGCGATGGCGAGCGAGACGACTCCCCGCATCCCGGCCCAGGCGATGATGAACGGACCCTTCCACGTGGGGTTCTCCTCCCGTTTCCGGATCCGCGCGGACAGCAGACGCGGCAGGAACGTCGCGGGATACACCCACACGAAGCGGGTCACGACGACGACCAGGAAGAGGGCCACCGCGTACCAGGCGGCGCGCGTCCCCTCGTACTCCCCCAGGCCCTTGAGGACGACCTGGAGTTGCAGACCGATCAGTGCGAAGACCGCCGACTCCAGGATGAACGCGACCATCTTCCACACCGCCTCCTCCTGGAGCCGGGTCGCGAAGTCGACCTCCCAGTTGCGGTGTCCCAGGTACAGCGCCACGACGACCACGGCGAGCACTCCGGAGGCGTGCACCTGCTCGGCGACCGCGTACGCGAAGAAGGGCACCAGCAGGGAGAGGGAGTTCTGCAGCAGCGCCTCCTTCAGATGCCTGCGCAGCCAGTTGATCGGCACCATCAGGACGAGCCCGACGCCGATGCCGCCGAGCGCCGCGAGCAGGAACTCGCCGATGCCGCCCGCCCAGGTCGCGCCCTCGCCGATGGCGGCGGCGATGGCCACCTTGTAGGCGGTGATCGCGGTGGCGTCGTTCACCAGGGACTCGCCCTGCAGGATCGTGGTGACCTTGGAGGGCAGTCCGACCCGGCGCGCCACCGCGGTGGCCGCCACCGCGTCCGGCGGCGCCACGACCGCGCCGAGCACCAGCGCCGCGGTGAGCGGCAGGTCCGGCACGATCAGGTACGCGGCCCAGCCCACGGCGAGCGTCGCGAACAGCACGTACCCGACGGACAGCATCGCCACCGGCCGGATCTGGGCCCGCAGATCGAGGTACGAGCTGTCCGTGGCCGCCGTGTGGAGCAGCGGGGGCAACAGCAGCGGCAGCACCACGTGGGGGTCGAGGGTGTATTCCGGCACCCCGGGGACGTACGAGGCCACCAGGCCCGCCGCGACGAGCAGCAGCGGTGCGGGCACCGGGGTGCGACGGGCGACGCCCGCGACCATGGCGCTGCCCGCGACCAGCAGGAGCAGGGGCATCACATGCATCGGCTTCGGTCCGCCTTCGTTTTCCGCGCGGCTTCCCGCACACCCGTCGTAATCTGGCAATCATGAAACAGTGCACGCACGCCGACGCGCTGCCGGACCCGGAACCGGCACCGCTGAGTGAAACCTGCCTGGAGTGTCTGGCGGCGGGCACGCACCCGGTGCAGCTTCGCCTGTGTGTGGTGTGCGGTCACGTCGGCTGCTGCGACACGTCGCCGATGCGGCACGCGACAGAGCACTTCAAGGACACGGGACATCCGGTGATGCGGTCTTTCGAGCCCGGGGAGAGTTGGCGCTGGTGCTTCGTCGACCACGTACTGGTGTGACACTGTCTTCTGACCGTCGGCCTCGACGGTTCGACCGTCTGACGCCTGGGTACGTCAACCCGGCGCGCGCTCTTCCCAATTGGGCCCGCAGACCCCTAGCCACTGTGCGTATACATAGGTTTACTATGAGTGACAGCAAGGGGTTGGGGTCCCGGGGACAGAAAACCTGAGAGCGCGATAGCGTCACCGCTGAACCACGTTGCGCGTTACCCCGGGGGGCGACCCTCGGCCCCCGAAAGAGCTTGTACCACCTTGGAGGTGAGGGTGTCCCAGATCGCAGGCGAGCCCGCGACCCAGGACTTCGTCGAAGTCCGGCTGCCGGCTGCGGGCGCCTATCTGTCGGTGCTGCGCACGGCCACGGCCGGCCTCGCGGCGCGTTTGGACTTCACCCTCGACGAGATCGAGGACCTGCGCATCGCTGTCGACGAGGCCTGCGCGATTCTGCTGCAGCAGGCCGTGCCGGGCTCAGTGCTGAGCTGTGTCTTCCGTCTGATCGACGACTCGCTGGAGGTGACGGTCTCGGCGCCCACGACGGACGGCCACGCCCCCGCGCGGGACACCTTCGCCTGGACCGTGCTGTCGGCCCTCGCGGGCAAGGTGTCCTCCTCGGTGGCCGACGACAAAACCGTTTCGATCAGCCTCTACAAACAGCGCGGCGCGGGACCCGGGCCGGCGTGAGGAACGGGGACGGGCCGGTGCGGGACGAAGAGCGCGGCACACGGGAACTTCCCGCCGAGGACGGGGGTTCCCCCGTTCGAGCGCAGTCGAGAGTGGGTGAGGACGGCCTGAGCGGGCCGCGGCGCCTGGCGGAGGGCGTCGACGGCATCCCCGAGCAGCAGGCCCGGCCGCACCCCGAGGAGCAGTCCTCGGCGGCCGCGGGGCCTCAGCAGGAAGGGCCGATCGACAAGGACGAGCGCGAGGCGCTCTCCGGCCGTGACGGGCGACGGGCGGGACTGATGAGCGAGCAGCAGCACGAACACGAACGGAATGCCGACAGCGGGCGCGCGGGCGCACGGCACGACCCCCACGACCGCAGCGGCGCACGGGCCAAGTTCATCGAGCTGCGCAAGCTGCCGGACGGCAGCGCCGAGTACGCGGAGCTGCGCAACCAGCTGGTCCGGATGCACCTGCCGCTCGTCGAGCATCTCGCGCGCCGCTTCCGCAACCGCGGTGAGCCGCTCGACGACCTCACGCAGGTCGCCACCATCGGTCTGATCAAGTCGGTCGACCGCTTCGACCCGGAGCGCGGCGTCGAGTTCTCGACCTACGCGACACCGACGGTGGTCGGTGAGATCAAACGGCACTTCCGGGACAAGGGCTGGGCGGTCCGGGTGCCGCGCCGTCTGCAGGAGCTGCGCCTCGCGCTCACCACGGCGACCGCGGAGCTCTCGCAGCAGCACGGCCGCTCCCCCACCGTGCACGAGCTGGCCGAGAAACTGGCCATCTCGGAGGAGGAGGTCCTGGAGGGCCTGGAGTCGGCCAACGCGTACTCCACGCTGTCCCTGGACGTCCCCGACACGGACGACGAGTCCCCGGCGGTGGCGGACACGCTGGGATCCGAGGACGAGGCGCTGGAGGGCGTCGAGTACCGCGAGTCCCTCAAGCCGCTCCTCGAGGACCTGCCGCCCCGGGAGAAGCGCATCCTGCTGCTGCGCTTCTTCGCCAACATGACGCAGTCCCAGATCGCCCAGGAGGTCGGCATCTCCCAGATGCACGTCTCCCGCCTGCTGGCCCGAACGCTGGCCCAGCTCCGCGAAAAGCTGCTGGTGGAGGAGTAACAGGCTCCGCGCCCTGTATCGGGCGCGGGCCTGCTCGGTCTACTTCGGTTCCCGTACCCCACCGGGCCCGGTGATCCCCAACGCCCGGGTCGTCTCCGGATTCACGATCAACACCAACGCCGCGACCGCCACCACCGCCAGAGCGATCCCACCGGGAATGGCCATGCTGTCGGCCTGGAGCAGGTTGTACGCGACGGGCAGCGCCATGATCTGCGTGATGATCGCCGGCCCCCGGCTCCAGCCGCGCCGCAGCAGCAGCCCACGCGCGGCCAGCAGCGGCAGCAGCGCGAGCACGATCAGCGTCACACCCCCGGTGACGGCCTGGCCGCGGTCGTCCGGGTGGCCCGTGAGGCCCCTCACGAGGATGTAGAGGCCGCCGGCGACCAGGGCGAGCCCTTCCAGCGCGGCCAGCGCCGCCGCTGCGGTCAGCCGCCCGGGGCGGGGTCCGGCGTCAGGGCTGTCGGGGGTGGGATTCCGCTCAGAGCTCACCTTTGAAGGGTAGCCCTCGCGTTCCGTCCGCCCACGCCCCCGGGGGCTCCGCACTCTCACCTGATCCTCACCTCGGTATGGGCCGAGTACCGCACGGTAGGTACGCTGCATCGCATGCGTGCACTTCTTGTGGTCAATCCGGCGGCAACCACCACCAGCGCACGCACGCGTGACGTCCTGATCCACGCGCTGGCGAGCGAGATGAAGCTGGAAGCGGTCACCACCGAGTACCGCGGGCACGCCAGAGACCTCGGCCGGCAGGCCGCGGAGAGCAAGGACATAGAACTGGTCGTGGCCCTCGGCGGCGACGGCACGGTCAACGAGGTCGTGAACGGACTGCTGCACAACGGCCCCGACCTCGACCGCCTGCCGGGCCTCGCGGTCGTCCCCGGCGGCTCCACCAACGTCTTCGCGCGCGCTCTGGGACTGCCCAACGACGCGGTGGAGGCGACGGGCGCCCTCCTGGACGCGCTGCGCGAGGGCCGGGAGCGCACGGTGGGCCTTGGCCTCGCCGCGGGCACCCCGGGCAGCGAGGACGAGGGCGTCCCCGCCCGCTGGTTCACCTTCAACGCGGGCCTCGGCTTCGACGCGGGCGTGGTCGGCCGGGTCGAGCAGCACCGCGAGCGCGGCAAACGCTCCACGCACTCCCTCTACCTGCGCCAGGCGATGCGCCAGTTCTTCGGGGAGACCCATCGCCGCCACGGAACCATCACCCTGGAACAGCCCGGCGTCGACCCGGTGACCGATTTGGTGCTGTCCATAGTCTGCAACACCTCTCCGTGGACGTATCTGGGCAATCGCCCGGTGTACGCCTCACCTAAGGCCTCGTTCGATACCGGCCTCGACGTACTCGGTCTCAGCCGCATGTCGACCGCCGCGGTTGTCCGGTATGGCACCCAGTTGCTCACTTCGTCCCCCGAACACGGACCCCAGGGCAAGCACGCCACCTCCCTGCACGATCTGACGGACTTCACCTTGCATTCGAAGGTCCCGCTCCCCCTGCAGATGGACGGCGACCACCTCGGACTGCGTACGAGCGTGGCGTTCACAGGCGTTCGCCGTGCACTGCGTGTGATTGTGTGAGCGGAACGGGCTAAAGTCCTTCCACTCGAACGTTTAGGCCAGGATCCACCCCATGGAAGTACGGCTGTGACCTAGTCGACACCGAGGAATCAAAAAAAACTTTCCGGTAGGGGTTGTATCCGCCGCTGAGGTTTGCGAGTCTCTACGTGGCGCTCGGGACGGGCCGCAACATCGCCCCCACAGAGCGCCGGAACCCCTCCTCAAATCACAGGACCACGCCAGTCCGTCTGGCGGTCGGCCCTTCACTTGTTGAGGGATTCGTGAAAGCGTTCACATTCACAAGCAACGTGCATGTAATACCAAGGAGAGGTAGCAGCCATGGACTGGCGTCACAACGCCGTTTGCCGCGAGGAAGACCCCGAGCTCTTCTTCCCCATCGGCAACACCGGTCCTGCGCTGCTGCAGATCGAGGAAGCCAAGGCCGTCTGTCGTCGCTGCCCCGTTATGGAGCAGTGCCTGCAGTGGGCGCTCGAGTCCGGCCAGGACTCCGGCGTCTGGGGTGGTCTCAGCGAGGACGAGCGCCGTGCCATGAAGCGTCGCGCCGCCCGCAACCGGGCCCGTCAGGCCTCCGCCTGACAACCCGCCCCACAAGCCTGAGCTTGGCGGCGCGTACAGCGAGTACGCATCTCCCGCCCCCGAGCCGCAGCGCGCAGTACCCCCGATGCGCATCACAATGAGCATGAATGAGCCCCGGACCACCACCAAGTGGCCGGGGCTCATTGCTGTTTGCGGTCGCATGGTCACGCGTTCGCCGAGTGGGCCGACCGGCGCTCGCGAGGGGCCGCCCCAACCGCGGTGACTACGCTCCGTGTTCGGGCGATGGTGGAGTAATTGTGCGGGTTACTTGTGGGCCCGCACCGGAATGTCCAGGACGACCTGCGTACCGCGCTCCGGGGCCGGGACCATGTCGAAGGTGCCGCCCAACTCGCCTTCCACCAGGGTCCGTACGATCTGCAGGCCCAGGTTGCCCGAGCGGTGCGGGTCGAAGCCCGCGGGCAGGCCCACCCCGTTGTCCTGGACGGTGACCAGCAGGCGGGACTCCTTGGTGGAGTCGCCGCGGACCGCGGACACCTCGACCGTGCCCCGGTCGCCCTCGCGGAAGCCGTGCTCCAGCGCGTTCTGGAGGATTTCGGTCAGGACCATGGAGAGCGGGGTCGCGACCTCCGCGTCGAGTATGCCGAAGCGGCCCGTGCGCCGGCCCGTGACCTTGCCCGGCGAGATCTCGGCGACCATGGCGAGCACCCGGTCGGCGATCTCGTCGAACTCCACGCGCTCGTCCAGGTTCTGGGACAGCGTCTCGTGCACGATCGCGATCGAGCCGACCCGGCGCACGGCCTCTTCGAGGGCCTCGCGGCCGCTCTCCGAGTCGATGCGGCGGGCCTGGAGGCGCAGCAGGGCCGCGACCGTCTGGAGGTTGTTCTTCACCCGGTGGTGGATCTCCCGGATGGTCGCGTCCTTGGTGATCAACTCTCTTTCACGGCGCCGCAGTTCGGTGACATCGCGCAGGAGTACGAGCGAACCGACGCGGGTTCCCTTGGGTTTGAGCGGGATGGCGCGCAGCTGGATGACGCCGTCGTTGCTCTCGATCTCGAACTCGCGGGGTGCCCAGCCGCTGGCGACCTTGGCCAGCGCCTCGTCCACCGGGCCCCTGGACGGGGCGAGTTCGGCGGTGGTCTTGCCGAGGTGGTGGCCGACCAGGTCGGCGGCGAGGCCCAGGCGGTGGTACGCCGACAGCGCGTTCGGCGACGCGTACTGGACGACGCCGTCCGCGTCCAGCCGGATTAGGCCGTCGCCCACCCGCGGCGAGGCGTCCATGTCCACCTGCTGGTCGGGGAACGGGAAGGAGCCCGCCGCGATCATCTGGGCGAGGTCGGACGCGCTCTGCAGATAGGTGAGTTCGAGCCGCGAGGGCGTGCGCACGGTGAGCAGGTTGGTGTTGCGGGCGATGACGCCCAGGACGCGTCCTTCCCTGCGTACGGGAATGGACTCGACCCGGACCGGGACCTCCTCGCGCCACTCCGGGTCGCCCTCGCGCACGATCCGGCCCTCGTCCAGGGCGATGTCCAGCATGGGCCGGCGGCCGCGCGGGACGAGGTGGCCGACCATGTCGTCCTGGTACGAGGTGGGACCCGTGTTGGGCCGCATCTGGGCGACCGAGACATAGCGGGTGCCGTCGCGCGTGGGGACCCACAGGACGAGGTCGGCGAAGGAGAGGTCGGAGAGCAGCTGCCACTCCGAGACCAGCAGATGCAGCCACTCGAGGTCGGAGGGACCGAGGGCGGTGTGCTGGCGGACGAGATCGTTCATGGAGGGCACGTGTGCGAGCGTACCTGGGAGTTCGGACATGGCCCGAAATCAGCGGCTTCCGGACCCTTGGGGCTCTGCGGGCTCCGGGCCTTCCGGCCGCTGAGACACCCGCGGGCCGCGGCGCCTGGGAGGGACCCTCGACCCTCCCGGCACCGCAGCCCGGAGCAACATCGGCCGCGGGGTGTGCGGTCCCGGTCGGCCGAAGGATGAGGAGCCGGAGCAGTCAGGGCAGAGAGCGCCGGTTCCTCGGTCCGTCTTCCTGTGCGGGGAAGACGGAGGCTTGATCGTTTCAGCTTGTTCTGGTCGTTCGGCTCGCTTGGTCCTGCCGCCGATCATTCAGTTGCATTCTCAAGCTATCTACGCATTCTGGACTAGACCACTCTCGCCTGTCCATGCGTTGGCGGATGTTTGTTGTTGTCTCTTTATCGAACAACTCACGTCCTACATCCACCACGCAGCCTAGCCCCGGTCGGTTCACGCGCGGGGCCAGATTCCCATGGCCAGTTCGGCGAGCGCCTCCAGTTCGCCCTTGGTGGCTCCGTCGCGGGCCTGCTGGGACATGCCCTGGATCATGGCTCCGGTGTGCCGGGCCAGGGCCGCCGCGTCGGTACCCGCGGGCAGCTCACCTGCGGCGACACTCGCTCTTATCCGGCTCTCGATGGTGGCGATGGTGGCGTTGCGCCGCCCGCGGAGGGACTCCTCCACCTCGGGGGTGGTGCAGTTGGTGGCCGCATGGACGACCAGGCAGCCGTGCGGCCGGCCGGGCTCGGTGTACTCGGCCGCCGCCTCGCGCAGCAACCGCTCCACCCCCGCACGGACCGTCGGCTCCTCGGCGAAGGCGCGGTCGCCGAACGAGCCGTACCTCACGCCGTACACCTGCACGACCTCGTCGAAGAGCGAGCGCTTGTCGCCGAAGGCCGCGTAGAGGCTGGGGGCGCCGATGCCCATGACCTTGGTGAGGTCGGAGACGGAGGTCGCCTCGTAGCCGTGCTCCCAGAAGGCGAGGATCGCCTTCTCCAGCGCGGTCTCGCGGTCGAAGGAGCGGGGGCGGCCGCGCCCTCGCTGCCCGGTCTCGGACTCCGGTCCGGTCTGCTGCCTGCTCACCATGGGATGGATTTTATAGCGGGTGCTAGAGAAATGTCGGTGGGTTGTTGTACGGTTTTTTCTGTAGCGACCGTTAGGGAAATCTGAAGGGGCGTCGACATGGGTGTGCTCACGGGCAGGACGGCACTCGTCACGGGTGGCAGCAGGGGCATCGGGCGGGGCATAGCCGAGCGGCTCGGGCGGGACGGCGCGCGGGTGGCCGTGCACTACGGCAGCAATGAGGCGGCGGCGAAGGAGACGGCCGCCCGGATCGAGGCGGCGGGCGGGTCGGCCTTCGTCCTGGGGGTGGAACTGGGGACGCCGGGAGACGCGGAGGCACTGTGGGAGGCGTTCGACCGGCACGCGGACGGCCTGGACATCCTGGTGAACAACGCCGGGATCGGTACGTCGCAGCCGTTCGACGAGATCGACGAGACGGAGTACGACCGGGTCTTCGCGGTGAACGTGAAGGCGCCGCACTTCATCACCAAGCTCGGCGCTTCCCGGCTGCGTGACGACGGGCGGGTCATCAACATCTCCTCGGGCCTCGCACGCAGCGCCGCGATGCCCCACCTGATGGCGTACTCGATGACGAAGGGCGCTCTGGACATCTTCACGCGTGACCTGTCGAAGGTGCTGGGCCCTCGCGGCATAACGGTGAACACGGTCGCCCCCGGGATCATCGACACCGACAACACGTCCGACTGGCTGCGATCGAGCGACGAGGCGTGGGCGGGTGCCGCGGCATATTCGGCGCTGGGCAGGGTGGGCACACCGGCGGACGTCGCCGACGTGGTGGCGTTCCTCGCCTCGGACGAGGGCCGATGGGTGACCGGGCACTGGATGGACGCGACAGGAGGCTCGCTGACGTAGCCCCGTCCCACCTCTGCCGCCTCTTGCCGGACGCTCGTATTCCGCAATGTGTCGGCCGGCCGGAAGCCTGTGTACACAGGGGATTCAACGCGACGGGGCAGTCTGACTCTGCTAGATTGGTCTATACCACATGTTCCGTTGAGTTGAGTTTCCCTTCAGAACGGCAGGCCCAGCGTGGAAGTTGTCATCGTTTCGGACGCCACAGCGGGTGGCGAGCTCATAGCCGAGGCCATGGCGGAGTTGCTCCGGCTAAAGCCCGACGCTCTGCTCGGGGTGGCCACCGGGTCGACGCCGCTGCCCATCTACGAGGCGCTGGCCGCGAAGGTCCGTTCCGGGGCCGTGGACGCCACGCGGGCGAGGGTCGCGCAGCTCGACGAGTACGTGGGGCTGCCGGCCGAGCATCCCGAGTCCTACCGGTCCGTGCTCCGACGGGAGGTCCTGGAGCCACTGGGGCTGAACGTGGACGCGTTCATGGGACCCGACGGGACCGCCGAGGACGTGCGGGGCGCGTGCGAGGCGTACGACAGGGCGCTGGCCGCGGCCGGGGGCGTGGACCTTCAGTTGCTGGGGATCGGGACCGACGGGCACATCGGGTTCAACGAGCCGTGCTCTTCGCTCGCCTCGCGTACGCGGATCAAGACGCTGACCGAGCAGACCCGCGTCGACAACGCGCGGTTCTTCGAGGGCGACATCGAGCAGGTGCCGCACCACGTGATCACCCAGGGGATCGGGACGATTCTGGAGGCACGGCATCTGGTGCTGCTCGCCACGGGTGAGGGCAAGGCGGACGCGGTGGCTGCGACGGTCGAGGGGCCCGTCGCCGCGGTGTGCCCGGCCTCGGCGCTTCAACTGCACCCGCACGCCACGGTCGTCGTGGACGAGGCGGCCGCCTCCAAGCTGAAGCTCGCGGACTACTTCCGGCACACGTACGCCAACAAGCCGGCGTGGCAGGGGATTTAAGGGCCGGGGGTTCGAGGGGCTCAAGGAATTCAGGGGGAACGCGTTGTAGTCGGAGGTGGGCCGGGCGCTCCGGCCCGGACATCTGGGCCAGGCGTTCCAGGCGAGGCGCTCCAAGCGGGCGCTCCAAGCCGTACGCAGATGCCGGGTCCCCCCGTGATGGACCCGGCATCTGCGTCTCGGTGAGCGCGCGGCTCGCCTCCGCGGGCGTGGGCGCGGCTCATAGGCTCGCGTTCCGGTCACGTCCCGGCGATGACCTCCGCCGCCGCCAGGCCGCAGACGCGGGCCGCGCCGTGCGTGGCGATGTGCAGGGCGCCCCGGGGCGGGGACTGCGGCACGCCCATCTCGACCACGACCGTGTCGGGGCGGGCGGCGAGCAGGGTGTCGAGCGCCTCGGCCATCCAGGCGTGGCGGTGGATGTCTCGGACGACGGCGACGACACGCCGGGGGCCCGCGGCCGTGAGCGCCTCGGCGCCCGCCCGCTCCCCCGCGAAGCTCCCGGTCTCCGTGCCCGGCAGCATGCGTCGCAGTTCGGCGGCGACCCCCCACGGGGTCTCGTCACCGACGGCGATGTTGGCGACGGGGGTGAAGGCGGCGACGTACGGCGCCTCGGTGACCGGCACGAAGCGCTCCGCGCGAGTGACGGTCAGGGCGCGTCGGGCCGCGACCAGACCGACGTCGGCACCGGCCGCTGCGCGCGAGCGTCCGACCGAGCTCCCGACCGACTCCGCCTCCCACCCCGGCCCCGGCCCCGGCCCCGGCCCCGGAGGCGAAACCGCGCCCGCGCCCGAGGCGTCGTCCACCGCAGGCCGCCCGGGCCTTGTCGAAGCCGTCCAGGAGGCGAGTGCCCGTACTCGGGTTGCCGCGTCCGCCAGGCGTTGCTCCGGGAGGTCGCCCGAGCGGACCGCTGCCACCAGTGCGTCGCGGAGCCGGAGGATCGTGGCGTCGTCGGCGAGTCCCCCGCCCACACAGATGGCGTCGGCGCCGGCGGCGATCGCGAGGACGCTGCCTCGCTCGATGCCGTAGGTACCCGCGATGGCCTGCATCTCCATGCCGTCGGTGACGATCAGGCCGTCGTAGCCCAGTTCCTCGCGGAGCAGCTCGGTGAGGATGCGCGGTGAGAGGGTCGCGGGGCGGTCCGGGTCGAGGGCCGGGACCAGGATGTGCGCGCTCATGACGGCGCGGGTGCCGGCCTCGATGGCCGCCCGGAACGGGGCCAGTTCGCGGGCCTGAAGGACCGAGAGGTCCGCGTCGATGCGTGGGAGGGAGTGGTGGGAGTCGACCGCCGTGTCGCCGTGGCCCGGGAAGTGCTTGGTGCAGGCGGCGACCCCGGCGGACTGAAGGCCTGAGACGTACGCGGCCGTGTGCCGGGCGACCAGTGAGGTGTCGGCGCCGAAGGACCGTACGCCGATGACGGGGTTGTCGGGGTCGGAGTTGATGTCAGCGGACGGGGCCCAGTTGAGGTTCACGCCGCAGACGGCCAGTCGGCGGCCCAGTTCACGAGCCACCGCCTCGGTCAGCGCGACGTCGTCCACCGCGCCCAGCGCGTGGTTGCCGGGGAAGGAGGATCCCGTACGCACCTCCAGGCGCGTCACGTCACCGCCCTCCTCGTCGATGGCGACCAGTACGTCGTCGCGCTCGGCGCGCAACTGAGCGGTCAGGGCATTCAGTTGGGCGGGTGAGGCGATGTTGCGGCCGAACAGGCCGACGGAGGCGAGGCCCTCGCCCAGCCGCCGCAGCAGCCAGGAGGGAGCCGAGGTCCCGGTGAAGCCGGGCTGCAGGACGGCGAGCGCGTCACGGGTCAGCGTGTCCGTACCGGAAGTGCCGGAGGCAATGGTGGTCATCGGGGGGCGTTATCCCTTCACCGCGCCGGAGGTGAGTCCGCTGACGGCCTTGCGCTGGAGGAAGACGAAGAGGACCAGGATCGGAATGGCGAAGAGCGAGGCAGCCGCCATCGTGGCGCCCCAGTCGTCGCCGAACGTCGTCTGGAAGCCGGAGAGCCACAGCGGGAGCGTCTGGTGCTCGATGTCCTTGTTGAGGATCAGGACCAGCGGGAACTCGTTCCACGCCGTGATGAAGCCGAAGAGCGAGGTCGCCATCAACCCCGGTGCGAGCAGCGGGAAGATGACCTTCACGAAGGCCTGCGTACGCGTGCAGCCGTCCACCATCGCCGACTCCTCCAGTTCCTTCGGCACGGCGGCCACATACCCGCGCAGCGTCAGGATCGTGAAGGGCAGCACCATGATCATGTAGAAGGCGGTGAGCGGGACGAGGCTGTTGAGCAGGTCGGCGTCCCGCACGATCATGTAGATCGCGATGACCATGACCTCCCAGGGGGCCATCTGCGCGATCATGAAGGTCAGGATGAAGCCGCGCCGCCCCTTGAACCGCATCCGGGCCAGCGCGAAGGACGCGAGCAGCGCGATGACGAGGGAGAAGACCACCGAAAGGACGGTCACCGTCAGTGAGTTGCCGACGAGCGTCCAGAAGTGGTCGGCGCCGACGGCCCGTTGGAAGTGGTCGAAGGTGATGTCCGTCGGCAGGAAGACCGGGTCGTCGGCGATGATGTCGCCGGTCGGCTTCAGCGAGGTCGCGAACATCCAGTAGACGGGGAACGCGAAGACGACGAAGAGGACGACCGCCGTCACGTTGGGCCACAGCCGGGCCGTCAGGGAGCGCTTCACAGCTCGTCCTCCTCTTGCTTGAGAACCGTACGCAGGTAGTAGAACGTCAGGCCGAGCAGGATGAGGATCGTCAGGAACGAGATGGCCGCGCCCATTCCGTAGTGCTGGTTGCCGGGGCCCTCGACGAACGCGTAGATCGGCAGGGTCTCGGTGAGCCGGTCGGGGCCGCCGGCGTTCATCGCGAAGATCTGCGGGAACGCCTTGAAGACCCAGATGACCTCCAGGAAGGTCGTCGCCCACAGGAACGGCCGCAGGAACGGGAAGGTCACGGAGGTGAAGCTCTTCCAGGTACCGGCCCCGTCGATCGAGGCGGCCTCGTACAGCTCTTTCGGGATGGTGGTCGTGGCGGCGTACAGGTTGATCGCCACGAACGGGATGGACTGCCAGACGATCAGCAGGATGATCACGGAGAAGGTGGAGAACTGGGTGCCGAACCAGTTGTAGTCGGCCATCGACGACCAACCGGCCTTGGCGAGCAGCCAGTTGACGACGCCGAAGCGCTGGGCGAACAGCCACTGGTAGACGGTCGTCGCGGCGATCACCGGCATGGCCCAGGCGAGTACGAGGCCGAGCAGCAGGAGCAGCCGCATGCGCTTGCCGAGCCGGGCAAGGAGCAGGCCGACGAGGGTGCCGAGCACCATGATGAGGACGACGTTGACGGCGGTGAAGACGACCGTCCGCTGGACGACCTTCCAGAAGTCCGAACTGCTCAGGACCTCCTGGTAGTTGTCGAACCCGTTCCACTCGGTGAGGTGCAGGATCAGCTGGCGCGGGTTGAGGTTCTGGAACGACAGCACGCCGTTCTTGACCAGCGGCCAGCCGAGCAGCACGAGGGTGGCCAGCAGGGCGGGGAGCAGAAGGAGGTACGGGGCTGAGGCGCCGCCGGGTTTCTTCGTGCGCCCGTCGCCCGGTGTGGGCGGGTCGTCGGTCTTACGGACACCGGGCGCCGCGGCCCCTTCCGGGCCCCTGTCCGCGCGTTCGGTCTGCACTGACATGCTCGATGCTCGCCATCTCTCCGGATCGCACTGGCACTTGCAATCGCACTTGCAGGTGCGCTCCGGGGAGACGGTGGCCCGTCTCCCCGGAGCGAGGGGATCAACTGCTCTGCGCGAGCCGCTTGTTGATCTCGGCCTCGACCTGCTTGGCGGCCTCGGCGGGCGACTTGCCCTTCAGAACCGCGGTCATGTACGTCTTGATCGGGTTCGGGGTGTTCTCCACGGCTGCCCACTCGGGGATCAGCGGCGTGGTGCCGCCCTGCGCGGCGGCCGGGGCGGCGGCCTCGGCGACGACGTTGCCGGCCAGCACGGAGTTGAGCGACTCCTTGTTCGGGATGACGCCGTTCTCCTTGGCGAGCGCGCCCTCGAACTTGTCGTTCAGGGCCATCTTCAGGAACTCCTTGGCGAGTTCCTGCTTCTTGCTGCCGGCGGCCACCGCGAGGTTGGAGCCGCCGAGGAAGACACCCTCGGGCTTGTCGGCGGTCTCACCGGGGATGGTGAAGTAGCCGATGTCCTTCTCGATCTTCTTGTTGGCGGCGATCGCCGTGCCGGCCTCCCAGCCCATGCCGACGATGGCGCCGACGTTGCCCTTGGCGAAGACCTCGGCCTGCTGCGGGGTCGCCTCGTCCTTGTCCTTGGGGGCCTCGGAGTACGACTGGTACTTCTTGTAGATCTCCATGGCCGCGCCCACCTTGGGGTCGGAGAGGTTGGAGACGTACTTGTCCCCCTCCTTCTTCACCAGGTCGGCGCCCTGTCCGATGGTCAGGCCGTCGAAGAAGTACCAGTTCTGGCCGGGCAGGTAGATCGGCTCCGCCTTGGTCTTCTCGTCGATGGTCTCCAGGGCATCGAAGAACTCGGCGCGGGTCTTCGGGGTGCCCTTGAGGCCGGCGTCGGCCCAGACCTTCTTGTTGTAGATGACGACGCGGTTGGCGAAGTACCAGGGCGCCGCGTACTGCTTGCCCTCGTACACCGCGGACTCGTTGAGGTTCTCGGACCAGTCGGCGCCGATGGTGGTCTTGAGGTCGCTCAGGTCGGCGAGGCCGCCGGTGGCCGCGTACGCGGGGGTCTGGGTGTTGCCGACCTCGATGACGTCCGGCGGGGTCGACTCGGAGAGGGCGGTGGTGATCTTCTGCTGGATGCCTTCCCACTTCTGGGTCTCGAACTTCAGCGTGGCGCCGGTCTTCTTCTCGAAGGCGGCGGTCAGGTCCTTGGTCCAGCCGGGAGGCGTCGAGCCGTCCATGGCCCAGACGGTCAGGGTCTCGCCCTTGAAACCGTCGGCCCCCGTCTTCTCGCCACTGCCACCGTCGTCGCCGCCACAGGCCGCGACCGACATCAACATGCCCGCGACGCCGACGGCCGCGATGAGCTTGCGCTTCATGTCCACCCCTCCTCGCCTGGCCCTCAGTGGTGTAGACCAGTAGGCGGAGCTTGGCCTAGACCTAGAGGGGTGTCAAGGGTGAGCAGACCCGTCCAGAAGTCCGTTATGGGAACTACATATGCAAGAACCTTTAAGCAGGAAGGTGGCAAAAAGACCAGGTGCGGCCCGTCGACCCCGGGTGGACCACTTCGACGCGGTGGACTAGACCAAAACGGGCCCCGCGGGTATACAGAGGGGATCACGGAGCGTGCGGGAGGACACTCGCACCGCAAGCCGTGCCACGATGTGAGCCGTGGCCGACGCGCACGTCGGCCGCTTCGGCATCCGGAGCCGGGAAGGCAGAGCATGAGCACCGACGTCAGCAGTGCGGAGAACGAGGGTGGGGCCCCCATCCGTACCGCGCGCGTGCCCAAGTACTACCGCCTCAAGAAGCACCTGCTCGACATGACGGAGACGCTGCCGCCAGGCACTTCGGTACCCCCCGAGCGCACCCTCGCCGCCGAGTTCGACACCTCGCGCACGACCGTGCGTCAGGCCCTCCAGGAGCTGGTCGTCGAGGGCCGCCTGGAGCGCATCCAGGGCAAGGGCACGTTCGTCGCCAAGCCGAAGGTGTCGCAGGCGCTCCAACTCACCTCGTACACCGAGGACATGAGGGCGCAGGGTCTCGAACCCACCTCGCAGCTCCTGGACATCGGCTACATCACCGCCGACGACACGCTTGCCGAGCTGCTCGACATCACCACGGGTGGGCGCGTGCTGCGGATCGAGCGGCTTCGGCTCGCGAGCGGGGAGCCGATGGCGATCGAGACGACGCATCTGTCCGCGAAGCGGTTTCCCGCGCTTCGGCGCAGCCTCGTCAAGTACACGTCTCTGTACACCGCGTTGGCCGAGGTGTACGACGTTCATCTCGCCGAGGCCGAGGAGACGATCGAGACGTCGTTGGCGACTCCTCGGGAGGCGGGGTTGCTCGGTACGGATGTGGGGTTGCCGATGTTGATGTTGTCCCGGCATTCGTTGGACAAGGGTGGGTTGCCGGTGGAGTGGGTGCGGTCGGTGTATCGGGGGGACCGGTACAAGTTCGTTGCGCGGTTGAAGAGGCCCACTGAATAGGGCTGAGAGGTCGGTGGGCGGCTGCGGGTGCGTCGTGGCTTGTCGCGCAGTTCCCCGCGCCCCTTAAAAGCAAGGGGCTACCGCCCCCCCCAAGACGAAAGATCAGGGGCGCAGCCCCGTCTTTCAGGGGCGCGGGGAACTGCGCGATCAGCCACGACGCGCTCGCACGATGCCCACCGGCCCAAGCGCCCCCCAGGGCAAGGGAGTTCGCGGAGCGCACACCGACTGGTGCACGTGGTGTAGCGCTGGTCCTCTTCCTGTTCTACGGTCCTCCCGTCACCCATGGACGGGAGGACGACCTGTGCGCACCGACGCCCCTCAGACGGCATCCCCGCAAGGCCCTCGTAAGGCAAGTCCACGAACCATCGTCATCTGGACCCTTGTCGCGCTGGTGAGCGCCGCCGGCTGGTCCGTACTGGCGCTCTCCCGGGGCGAGGAGGTCTCGGCCGCCTGGATGGTGGCGGCCGCCCTCGGCTCGTACGCCATCGCCTATCGCTTCTACTCGAAGTTCATCGCGTACAAGGTGCTCAAGGTCGACAAGACCCGGGCCACTCCCGCCGAGCGGCTCAACAACGGCATCGACTTCCACCCCACCGACCGGCGGGTGCTGCTCGGTCACCACTTCGCGGCGATCGCGGGCGCGGGCCCGCTGGTGGGGCCGGTACTGGCCGCACAGATGGGGTACCTGCCCGGCACCATCTGGATCATTGTCGGCGTGATCTTCGCGGGGGCGGTCCAGGACATGGTCGTCCTGTTCTTCTCCACCCGGCGGGACGGGCGGTCGCTCGGGCAGATGGCGCGCGAGGAGATCGGGCCGTTCGGCGGCGCGGCCGCCCTGCTCGCCGCGTTCGCCATCATGATCATCCTGCTCGGGGTGCTCGCGCTGGTCATCGTCAACGCGCTCGCGGAGTCTCCGTGGGGCACCTTCTCCATCGCGATGACGGTCCCGATCGCCCTGCTGATGGGCTTCTACCTGCGGGTGCTGCGGCCCGGACGGGTCACCGAGGTCTCGTTGATCGGCGTGGCGCTGCTGCTGTTCGCGCTGGTCGCCGGGCGCTGGGTCGCCGAGTCGTCGTGGGCCGACACGTTCACTCTCGCGCCCTCGACGCTGGTCATCTGGCTGGTGGCGTACGGCTTCATCGCGTCGATCCTGCCCGTGTGGATGCTGCTCGCGCCCCGCGACTACCTCTCCACGTTCATGAAGATCGGCACCATCGGGCTGCTGGCGATCGGTGTCGTCGTCACGCTGCCGACGCTGAAGATGGACCCGGTCACCGACTTCGCCGGGCGCGGCGACGGGCCGGTCTTCGCGGGCTCGCTCTTCCCGTTCGTCTTCATCACCATCGCGTGCGGGGCCCTGTCCGGCTTCCACTCGCTGATCTCCTCGGGCACTACGCCGAAGATGATCCAGAAGGAGACGCAGGTCCGGATGATCGGCTACGGCTCCATGCTCATGGAGTCGTCCGTGGCGGTCATGGCGCTGATCGCGGCGTCCGTCATCGACCCGGGCCTGTACTTCGCGATGAACGCGCCGGCCGGTGTCATCGGGGACACGGTCCAGAACGCCTCGCAGGTGGTGGGGAGTTGGGGCTACCAGATCACCCCGAAGGAACTGGCGGACGCGGCGAAGAACGTCGAGGAGGCGTCCCTGCTGTCGCGGACCGGCGGCGCGCCCACGCTCGCGATCGGCGTGTCGGAGATCTTCTCCAAGGTGACCGGGGACAGTCTGCGGGCGTTCTGGTACCACTTCGCGATCATGTTTGAGGCGCTGTTCATCCTGACCGCGCTCGACGCGGGAACCCGGGTCGGCCGCTTCATGCTCCAGGACACCCTGGGCAATCTCTACAAACCCTTCAAGAACGTGAGCTGGAAGCCGGGTCTGGTCATCACGAGCGGGATCGTGTGCGGCCTGTGGGGGTACTTCCTCTGGGTGGGCGTCCACGAACCGCTCGGCGGAATCAACCAGCTGTTCCCGATCTTCGGCATCTCCAACCAGTTGCTCGCGGCCGTCGCCCTGGCCGTCTGCACCACGCTGCTCGTGAAGTCCGGACGCCTCAAGTGGGCCTGGATCACCGGGATTCCGCTCCTCTGGGACGCCACGGTGACGCTGACGGCGAGCTGGCAGAAGGTGTTCTCCAGCGACCCGCGCGTCGGCTTCTTCAAGCAGCGCTCGGTCTACCAGGACGGTATCGACCGGGGCGAGGTCATCGCGCCCGCCAAGAGCATGGACGACATGCACACCATCGTCACCAACTCCACGGTTGACGGCGTCCTTTCGGCGGTCCTGGCCGTCCTCATCGTCGTCGTGATCGTGGACGCGGCAAGGGTGTGCGTCCGGCATGTACGCCGTCCCGCGCTCTCCACGCTCAGCGAGGCGCCGTACGTCGAGTCGAAGATCGTCGCTCCGGCCGGGCTGATCCCGACCAAGGAGGAGAAGGAGGAGGAGCGCGATGCGATCGGCGCTGCACCGGGCAGTTAGGGGCGTGCGCTGGTACGTACGGGAACTCACCGACGAATCGGCGTACGACCGCTATGTCGCGCATGCCCGCAAGGACCACCCGGACGCGTCCGTGCCGTCGCGCCGCGAGTTCGAGCGGATGCGTACGGACCGCCAGGAGGAGGACCCCCGGCAGGGCTTCCGTTGCTGTTGAACGGCCCGGACACCGCTGAGCGAAAGATCGACTCCGCTATGCGGATAGGGGTTCCATAAAGCGGAACTGTCCCTTAGATTTCCTGCGCGTTGCGCAGGTGATCAGTGAGGTCAACGAGGGGACGGAGCCGCGTTATGTCAGAAGTACCGGACGCGCCAAGTGCGCCAGAAGTGAAACCACCGGTGGTGACGCCCCCGGTGGTGACACCGGTCCGCGTGGTGATCGCCCTCTGTCTGATCGCGCCGTTCGTGGCGATGCTCTGGGTGGGGTCGTACGCGAAGGTCGACCCGGCCTTCATCGGCATCCCGTTCTTCTACTGGTACCAGATGCTCTGGGTGTTCATCTCGACCGCGCTCACGATGATCGCGTACAAACTGTGGAACCGTGACCAGCGCGCCCGCAAGGCACAGAACGGGGGCGCGTCCGCATGAAGGACGGCGTGAACGGCGTGGCACTCGCCGTCTTCATCTTCTTCTTCCTGGCCGTCACGATCCTGGGCTTCCTGGCCTCGCGCTGGCGCCGGGCCGCGAACGAGGACAGCCTCGACGAATGGGGCCTGGGCGGACGGTCGTTCGGCACCTGGGTCACCTGGTTCCTGCTCGGCGGCGACCTCTACACGGCTTACACCTTCGTGGCGGTCCCGGCGGCGATCTACGCGGCGGGCGCGGCGGGCTTCTTCGCCGTTCCGTACACGATCCTCGTGTACCCGCTGATCTTCACCTTCCTCCCCCGCCTCTGGTCGGTGTCGCACAAGCACGGGTACGTGACGACCTCGGACTTCGTGCGCGGCCGCTTCGGCTCGAAGGGCCTGTCGCTGGCCGTCGCGGTGACCGGCATCCTCGCCACGATGCCGTACATCGCGCTCCAACTGGTCGGCATCCAGGCCGTCCTTGACGTGATGGGCCTGGGCGGCGGCGAGGACACCAACTGGTTCGTCAAGGACCTGCCGCTGCTCATCGCCTTCGGTGTGCTGGCCGCGTACACGTACTCGTCGGGTCTGCGCGCGCCGGCTCTGATCGCGTTCGTGAAAGACACGCTGATCTACATCGTCATCGCCGTCGCCATCATCTATATCCCGATCAAGCTGGGCGGCTTCGACGTGATCTTCGCCAAGGCGGGCGAGGCGTTCGCCGAGCCCAACCCGGCGACCGGCGCGCCGCGTGGAGCGCTGGCCCCTGGTGAGGCGGGCCAGTGGACGTACGCGACCCTGGCCCTCGGCTCGGCGCTCGCCCTGTTCATGTACCCGCACTCGATCACGGCGACGCTGTCCAGCCGCAGCCGTGAGGTGATCCGCCGCAACACGACCATCCTGCCGCTGTACTCGCTGATGCTGGGCCTGCTCGCGCTGCTCGGCTTCATGGCGATCGCGGCCGGAATCAAGGTCCAGAACGGCCAGTTGGCGATCCCGCAGCTCTTCGAGACCATGTTCCCTGACTGGTTCGCGGGGGTGGCCTTCGCGGCGATCGGCATCGGTGCGCTGGTCCCGGCGGCGATCATGTCGATCGCGGCGGCGAACCTCTTCACCCGCAACATCTACAAGGACTTCATCAAGCCCGACGCGACGCCCGCCCAGGAGACCAAGGTCTCCAAGCTGGTCTCGCTCCTGGTGAAGGTGGGTGCGCTGGTCTTCGTCCTGACCATGGACAAGACGGTCGCCATCAACTTCCAGCTGCTGGGCGGCATCTGGATCCTGCAGACCTTCCCGGCGCTGGTCGGGGGCCTGTTCACCCGCTGGTTCCACCGCTGGGCGCTGCTCGCCGGGTGGGCGGTCGGCATGCTGTACGGCACGCTCGCCGCGTACGGGGTGGCTTCGCCGAGCCAGAAGCACTTCGGCGGCTCTTCGAAGGAGATCCCCGGGATCGGGGAGATCGGGTACATCGGTCTGACCGCGTTCGTGCTGAACGTGGTCGTGACGGTCGTGCTGACCTTCGTCCTGCGGGCGATGAAGGCGCCCGACGGCATCGACGAGACGTCCCCGGAGGACTACACGGCGGACGCGGGCGACAAGGGTGTGCAGGTGGAGTTGCCTCCGGCGACTGCGGGGGCGGCGCACTAGCCCCCCGGGGGGTGCGTTGTCGGGTGCGGGTGAGTGGGGGCTGGTCGCGCAGTTCCCCGCGCCCCTGGAGGGCGGGCTGCGCCCTGCCCTCCAGCCCGCCCGTCCGCCCGCGCACCCACCCGTCCACGCACCCCAGCCAGCCCGCGCACCCAACCCGCTCGCGCACCCCCAGCTCGCCCGCGCACCCAACCCGCTCGCGCACCCAGCCAGTCCGCGCACCCCAGCCCGCCCAGGCACCCCCATCCCGCCCGCACCTCCCCCAGCCCAGCCCGCGCACCTCCAGCCCGTCCGGCGTTTGAGGACGAGGCCGTTCAGGCCGATCAGCGGGGGTCT